>JAOAPJ010000358.1 GCA_025462805.1 Acidobacteriaceae bacterium | reverse complement strand
CATCTCTGCAGCGTGGCTGACGGCAAGTACGAGTTTGCTGTCCGTTCGCGAATCAACCATCCTGCACCCAGTAAGCTACTTTCTCGAAGGCGCGACCAAGGTAAGATCGCGCCGGTCAGATTCCGATACGTTGAATGTCGTCTTTGCCGATCCGCCCTCAACGTCAGGATGCTTGATGCTTGGGCTGAGCGGGTCTGTCACATGGATCGTTGACGATCAGGCGAACAGTCGGTCGCAGACCGTCTGGAACAGTTGGGAGTCGCGGACCCGCCATTGAGGCCGAGCGACAGCTTACTCGAGTTGTCCCAAGATCCTGGCATAACGCGCACGCTTCGATGGAGACTCCGCCGTCGCTGCGAGTTGTGCAATCTCAGCCTTGGATGGCTTGAAGTTCAGAGGCAATGCTTTCCAGAAGTACTTCAAGTCGCTTGAACGCCAGCCGGTGTAGGTCTTTTCCCAAGACTTCCCAGATTCCCCGCCAAATACCAGGTTGGCCGGATTGAAGGCGCGGTCATAGTTTTGAAATCTGCAATCCAGCGAGATGCGAAGTCGGTCGGACAGATTCGGAGAAGCCGCATGAACGGTCAGACTGTGAAATATGAGCACATCTCCCGCGTTGATCTGGCCGCCCACCCAATCGCCACCCAGGGCTCTCCCTTCCGGGATCTCTGGGATAGACGTCTGTTCGTGGGGCTGGAAGCCAAAGCGGTGTGAACCTTCCATGACTTGCAGGGGTCCTAGGTTCACCGGGCAGTCGTGAAGAGGAATCCAGACCGTAAAGCACTCAGGATCCCCATCCATGAATCGAAAGTCCTGATGAGGACGAACAACGAGACGCTCGCAATCTGGAAAAATCAACCGGCCGATCGGCTTTGGATGCACCAGCAGTTGATCGCCCACAAGCATACGCATGGCTCGTTTCAGGGCGGAATGATGCGGCAGTGCGTGAAATGATTCCAGGTTGAAGACTTCCTGATAAGTGCGCTTGAACGAGGGATCGGGATCACCACAGGCCGCGCTCTCGTCAGCCATGCGCTCGCGGGCGTCGTGACCGGCGAGCAGCCAACCCGCAGCACAGAGTATTTGCGTAATCTCGCCAAGAAGCGATTCCACCGCGTCGTGCGGAAGAAGCCCACGAATCAGCACATACCCGCGTGAGACGATCTCAGCCTGCATGGCATCCGATGTGAGATCACACGCTTGAAGGTCACGAAATGGCATCACTCGTTCTTCCTCCATCAAGGCATGACTGGGGCTCTGTCGTTCCGGTGAGATCGGTCGCATCTGACAGTCGTCCCATTGCGTGCTTCTGTCTTTCAGACTGACGTTGAATCCTTCTCCAGCGCGTTGCATAGTCGTCACTATAGTGGTCCGCAGAGAACGAGTTGTCTCCCGATTGTCTGCTCGCCGTCAATTGATTGTCATGTCCGCGCGAGGAGGAGAGATGTGAACTTTCACCGGTGATTGCAGCATTTCCCTGGGAAAGCTCTGTGCGATGCTCAGTCGACAACACAGTGACAATGTCTTTACCGGGGCGTGACATTCTTGATTCAAGGAATAGCTAATCTCCATGCAGATCGTCCCTCTTCAGATGGAGAGTGGACTGGCGGTATCGGCTAATAGATTTGAGATAAGGTGAGGCCGCGTGCCACTTGTATCCAGTGAAGGAGCCTCGCTCGGCGAACGGATCTTCGATGCACTTCCGTCTTCGACCGTGAGCCACTCAGACGGCAAAGGAGCAAAGAGCCAGGCGTTGAGGAGGGAACAGCGCATACGCGAGGCTGTGCTGCTGAGCTTTTGCGATCCGTTGCCCTCGGAATGCTCTTGCTTACAGGATCTTTGCCCAAGGGAATGGGACAGACTCTTACCCTGGCTGGATATCAGTGGCCTCGCACTCTATTTTCTTGACCGGATGTCAGAGATGCATTTGCATTCTGCGTTGCCCGCGACGGTTGACGCGCGACTCAAACAGAATCTGGTCGATAATACTGAACGAACACGAGGCATGATTGCTGAATCGCTAGCCATTCAGCGGGCCTTTCAACACGCTAACCTTTGCTACGCCACTCTGAAGGGTTTCTCATTCTGCCCGGAGTCGGTGCCAAAACTGGAGTTGCGGCACCAGTTCGATCTGGATTTCCTTGTAGCGGAAAAGAGCGCGCCCCTGGCACGTCAGATTCTGGAAGGCAGAGGCTACCGCCTGTATGCAATCAGCGGCCGAAGCTGGGAGTTCAAGGTAAACGAAACGCCAGGCGTGCCCTTGAGAGACGTATATAAGGATCTACCAGGCCGATCCGTCGAATTGCACGTTGAGCCGGTAGTTCCTGGTCATGCCTCAGCACTGGAGCGTGTCGAGCACCGTGAGTTTTGTGGCCTCAGCGCGCCGGTTCTTTCTCCCGTCGATCTGTTCCTAGGCCAGGCGTTGCACGTCTACAAACATGTATCCAGCGAGTTCTCACGCACGGCACATCTGCTGGAGTTTCGCCGCCATGTGTTGGCGCGCCGCACGGACGAGATGTTCTGGCACGAACTTCGATCAGCGGCCGAGGAGAACTCCAGAACCTCCCTGGCTCTGGGAGTGGTGACGCTCTTGATCACGAACGTGATGGGGGACTTTGCTCCAGAAGCGCTGATGAACTGGACTGTCGACCGTCTTCCACGGGCCGCGCGGCTCTGGGTGGAGATGTATGGGCGTGAGGTCGTCTTGGGGGATTTCCCAGGAAGCAAGCTGTACCTGCTGCTGCAGCGGGAGCTTGAGGCGACTGGTGTTCCCGCAATGCGTCCACTACGAAAAGCGTTGCTGCCCTCGCATCTGCCACCGCTCGTGGTCCGACACTCCGCAAATGAAACGCTAGGGAACCGGGCTCGTCGCTATCGTTTCCAGTTGCAATTCATCCTTTCCCGTCTGCGTTTCCACATCGTGGAAGGACTCCGATATACACGCGAGTCCCATCGTTGGCGACAGCGAATGAATCACCTCGTAGGATGATGGCCCCGTTGCGTCCTGCCGCCCTCGCCTTCGATGCGATTGCACCGATGTTTGACGAGCGCTTTGGCGTCTGGTCCAGCGTGGCGGCTCAGCGTCGCGCAGTTCGAACTGCGCTGCTCCGAGCATTCCCGGTCGAAGGCCATATCCTGGAAGTGGGCGGTGGTACTGGAGAAGATGCGACCTTCCTAGCAGAGCGTGGATTTGACATGCTTCTGACGGACCCGTCGCCTTCCATGGTGGCGCAGGCAAAGGCCAAGCTTGCGCCGCTGGGTGGACGGGCAGAGATCGGATCTGGCGAAGAGATGGGGGAGTTTGCCGAGCGGCACCTCTCAGCAGGTGGAGCGATGTTCGACGGCGCCTTCTCCAATTTCGCGCCACTGAATTGTGTCGAGGATCTTAGCGAGGTAGCACGTGGTCTGGCGCGGCTGCTCAAGCAGGATGCCCCAGCCATCCTGGTCTTATTCGGCACTTTCTGTCCGGGCGAGATGGTCACGGAGGTGCTGCGTGGTCGCCCACATCTGGCGTTGCGGCGCTGCAAGCGCGGTGTTGCGTCGGCACGGCTCGCCGCCCGCGAATTCCACATCGTCTATCACCGCCGGAGAGAAATATTGCGCGCCTTTGCGCCTTGGTTTGCGTTGGAAAAACGCCTGGGCATCGGCGTGATGGTGCCGCCCAGTGCTGCTGAACCGTGGATTTCGCAGCGGCCACGCCTGCTTACGTCAATGGAAGCGCTCGACCACGTGTTGGCTCGGCCGCTGGCTCGCCTCGGCGATCATGTTCTTTATCAATTCCGCCGCACCGCCGCGCGCTAAGCGAGATGCGCGACTCGTCCGCAGCTTCCTGCCCCATGTTCAGCCGATACAGAGTGGTCCACATGCCACGCCCATAACGCACGCCGCTTTGGACAATGAGATGACTATGTCAAGACATTCCGGTGACACATGGAAGAGACCGGGAGGGTACTCTTCAGAGAGAACTGGCGATCGAATGCTCTTACCGCGCTCCAGAAGAGACGCGCCAGTTGTTGAGATACTTCCGGGTTGCTGACACTAAAACAAATCGCTGACATAAGCTTCCCCACCCGCTGGGCGGACTTCCGCCTGTTGGCCTTCGCGGGGACGGACGATAGGGAAGCAGGCAACGAAGCCTATGTTGAGACTGGTTTGGCTTTAGTTCTCGGCGATATACGGAACTCTCCACCAGTCGTTCGAATTCATTCACAATGCACGACGGGAGATGTCTTCCACTCGCTGCGGTGTGACTGTCACGACCAGCTTCACCTGGCCTTGCGCGTGATCGCAGAGGAAGGCGCAGGAGTGCTGCTCTATGAGCATCAGGAGGGGCGAGGGATAGGCTTGAGAGAGAAGCTCCGAGCCTATGCGCTGCAAGATGAAGGCCTGGACACTATTGAAGCCAATCTTCGCCTGGGGCACTCCGTCGATTTGCGGGACTATGCGCTTGCTGTCGACATACTTCAATTCTTAGAAATTCGTTCACTCAGACTCATGACGAACAATCCTCAAAAGATCGAAGCCGTGGTCTCATCCGGAATTGACATTGTGGAGCGTCTGAGCGCTGACGTTCCCGTTGGTCCTCACTCGGCTCGCTATGTAACAACCAAGCGCGAAAGGCTCGGTCATCTCTCCGACCCTGCAACCGCGCCCTCCGATGCAGCTCGCTGATGATTCCGCATCGTCTTCGCAGTCGTTACGGGGCGATCGCCGTCGCGCCCGCCGTCGCGCCCGCTGTTAGCAAGCACAAGAGTCGCAGTTATCCCGCATAGCAATGGGATGACATTGAGCTGACAATCTTCAGACAACTGCCGAAACCGATGAGGCTAGGCTTGATTCCTAAGCGGAATCTGCCAGCGGCATCCATGTGTCTGGCATGCACGTCGGCTGAGACCACGTACTGATCCTGGCAGCGCGCAAATTCCCGAGGTGAACTGTGGCACAGGTCTTACTCACCCATTCGTATCATCTTCCATACGACGCGAAGCAACTGCGCAAGATGCAGCCATACACGCCGATCGGCACGCTTTACGCGGCGGCGGCACTACGGGAAAGAGGCATGTCTGTAGCCGCATTCGATCCAATGCTTGAGGATCCTTCGACAGGCTTCGCTGCCAAGCTGTTGCAGCATCAGCCCAGAATCGTAGCGGTGTACGAGGATGACTTCAATTTTCTTTCGAAGATGTGTCTGACGCGTATGAGGGAGGTGGCATGGGATATGGCGAAAGCGGCTCATGCCGTGGGTGCAATCACCATCGCACACGGCTCCGATGCCACGGATAATCCCACGTTATTTCTGGAGAACGGATTCGATTATGTTCTCTGTGGAGAGGCGGAGGAGACCCTGTTACAGCTATGCACCTCCCTGCTGCGCGGCGAAGAGATCCCGAAGCTAGATGGTCTGGTCAGGCTTGGCGAGAATGGCCGCCCCCTCCACAGCCAGCAACGGCTTGCAAGAAATCCGGCATGGGCGGGACTTTCCTTGCCCTCCCGGGACTTGATTGATCTAGCGCCGTATCGCGAGGCGTGGGTGAAGGCCCACGGCTACTTCTCAACGAATATGGTATCCAGCCGCGGATGCCCCTATCGGTGTAACTGGTGTGCAAAGCCAATCTCAGGTAATAAGTTTCACTTGCGTTCAGCAGCGGCGGTCGCCGAAGAGATGAAGCTGCTGAAGGTGCACTCCGGCGTCCAGCATATCTGGTTTGGCGATGATGTCTTTGCATTGAACCGTCACTGGGTAGAGCAGCTTGCCGAGGAGGTGACCAAACAGGACGCAGCCATCCCCTTCAAGATACAGTCGCGTGCTGACCTGATGAGCGAGCAGACGGTCCGGCACCTGAAGACTGCGGGATGCGCAGAAGTATGGATGGGAGCTGAATCCGGAGCGCAATCCGTGCTTGATGCGATGGACAAAGGCATAAGTCTCGCTTCTCTCATTGCTGCCCGTCGTCGGCTGCAAGAGGCGGGCATCCGTGCCTGCTATTTTCTGCAATTCGGTTATCCGGGAGAGACCTGGGTGGAATTGCAGGAGACGATTTCCTTTGTTCGGGCAACGCGCCCGGACGACATAGGAATCTCGTTCTCGTATCCGTTGCCAGGAACAGCGTTCTACGAACGTGTCCGCACCCAATTGGGGGCAAAGCGTAACTGGACGGACAGCGACGATCTTTGCATCATGTTCAAAGCTGCATATAAAACAGAGTTCTACCGTGCCGTGCGCGAGGCTCTGCACGCGGAGGTCGACTCCTGGAGCGAGCCTGAGCTATCGGGCAAGACAAAGGCGAAGATCAATGCATTGTGGAGCAGCGTTCATGATTTGGAGCCGCTGAGCCGGGAAGAGAATGCCTTCGCCGCTCCCGATCGAGTCGCCGCCCTTAGCTCTTCTGAGATCGTGCCCGTTGGACAACTCACCCAACTCAGGGGGGCGTAGGATGCGCGCGCTTGTTCTGCCTACGGATGGCAACGCAGTTCCCGGAGGGTTGCAAGGCAGGACATCCCCGGCGGGTGCGGCAGGGCAGCAACATGCAGCCACCGACACATTACAGCAGACTAGGATCGGTGAGCTCGTGCACCTTGGTCCGCGCCTGCGGTGTCCCCGGTGCAAAGCCAACATACGTGGACTGGGCTGCACGTTCTGCGAATTCCGCATGCGAGTGAAGAACGGCATTCTGCATGCTCTTCCACCGGAACGATCAGCACATTACGCACAGTTCATGAAGGATTACGAACGCATAAGAGAGGCCGAAGGTCGAGGGAGCAAAGGTGAAGACTTCTATCTGAAGCTTCCGTATCAAGATGTCTCTGGGATAAACGATGCGCAGTGGCGCATCAGAGCACGCAGCTACGACTACCTGATGAAGCATGTGCTGAAGCGGAAACTTCATGAGCGTGGACGAATCTTGGATCTTGGCGCCGGAAACGGCTGGATGAGCTTTCGCCTGGCTTTTGCCGGGTATCGTCCCATCGCGGTTGACTTGCTTACGAACGACCGCGACGGTCTCGGAGCCGCCTCGCACTATCGAACGCGTCTGCCAGGCCTCTTCCCCCGAGTTCAGGCGGAGCTTGCATCTTTGCCGTTCCAGGACGAGCAGTTCGATGCCGTCATCTTCAACGCGTCCTTCCACTACTCCGAAAATTACTTTGTCACCCTGCGCGAGGCGCTTCGATGCGTGAGAAGCGGCGGGTTGGTGATTATCAGCGATACGCCCTGGTATTCCCGCGAGGAAAGCGGCAGGCAAATGGTAACGGAACGTCACGCGGCCTTTTTTCAGCGTTATGGAACTGCTTCGGACTCCGTCATGAGTCTTGAATACCTCACAGACGAACGTCTCCGTATGCTGGAAGAGCAGCTGGACATTCGATGGACTGTTCACGCTCCGTACTACGGCTTGAAGTGGGCAACGCGTCCGCTCCTCGCAAAAATGCGGAGGAGGCGGGAGCCCTCACGCTTTCGCATTTATGTTGCGGAGAAATCTTCCGCATGAGATTGGATGAAAATGTTGCTGACGCTCGACGCCAAGGAGTGGCAAGCATCCATGGAGCGCGTTGCGCCATGGGCCCGCAGGACACCGTAGAGGCTTCTATCGAGATCGTCAACGGTCGCATCAGTAGTATCGAGGATGGCTCTTCACGTCGGTCCCGGCCCAGCTCTAAAGCCACCGAAATAGATCTGGGCGGGTTTCTGGTCATGCCAGGGCTTATCAATGCGCATGACCATTTGGAGTTTGCTCCTTTTCCGAGGCTGGCGGGCGCGCTCTATCGCAATTATGTCGAATGGGGAGAGGACATACATAACAGGTTCCCAGAGGTCATTGCCAAGCATCGGGCGGTGCCAAAGGGTGTGCGAGTGTGGTGGGGCGGCATTCGGAACCTTCTGAGCGGAGTCACGACAGTCTGTCATCACAATCCCCTTCAATCGGAGATGTTAAGGCACGATTTCCCGGTGAGAGTAGTGCGGGAACTTGGGTGGGGTCACTCCCTGGCTTTGGGTGGAGATCTTCGCGCCGCGCGCGCGACCACACCACAGGGCGGCCCATTTATTGTGCATGCATGTGAAGGAGTCGACGAGCGGTCGCGGAATGAGCTTCGAGGATTGGACGAGTTGGGACTTCTCGATGACCATACTGTGCTCGTTCACGGACTGGCCATGGATGGTGAGGGAATCGATCTGATGCGCAAGCGCCGGAGCTCAATGATCGTCTGCCCATCTTCGAACAAGTTTCTCTTCGGATGCACTCCAGACATGTCCTTGCTGGGGCAGATAGAAAACGTGTCCCTCGGGAATGACTCTCCACTAACGGCGGAAGGCGATCTCCTGGATGAAATCCGGTTCGCCGTGTATGCCTGCAATATTTCGCCCTTGGCCGCTTACCTTATGGTGACGGCGGCTCCGGCGACTATCCTGCGTCTCAGGAATGCTCAGGGCTCGCTCGAGAATGCAGGAGTGGCGGATCTGATTGCGGTGCGGGATACCGGTCGTGACGCCGCAGATAGGATAGGCTCCCTCTCGATGAAAGATGTAGAGTTCGTGATGATTGGTGGT
>JAOAPJ010000322.1 GCA_025462805.1 Acidobacteriaceae bacterium | reverse complement strand
ATCTGTGTCTTCATCATCCTCGCGCTGCAGCAGTGGGGCTTCCGCCGGCTGGAGTTGGTCATCATGATCTTCGTCGCCGTGATCGGCGGCTGCTATGCCGCCGAGATGTTCTTCATCCACCCCCACTGGACCGCCATCGCTTACCACACGCTGGTGCCCGAGCTGGATAGCCGCAGCCTCTACCTGGCCGTGGCCATGCTCGGCGCCACCGTCATGCCGCACGTCGTCTATCTGCACTCCGGCCTGGTGCAGCCGCGCCTTCGCGCCGAGGCAAACGGCCGAAGCAACCCAGACGGCACCCCCAACCTGACCTGGGCTGCCCGCATGCGCCTGCTGCGCATGGAGCTGGTCGACCTGGCCTGCGCCATGAACGGCGCCTGGCTGGTGAACTCCGCCATGATCATCGTCGCCGCCGCCGCGTTCTCCGGCCAGCACATGGGCAGCATGTCCATTGAGCAGGCCCACGCCACGCTCGGTCCACTGCTCGGCCGCGCCTCCGCAACCCTGTTTGCCGTCGCCCTGCTCTGCTCCGGCCTGTCCTCTTCGACCGTCGGCACCATGGCCGGCCAGATGATCCTTGAGGGCTTCCTGCAGGTGCGCTTCTCTATCTTCCTGCGCCGCCTCATCACTCTCTTGCCGGCCCTTCTCGTCATCGGCATCGGGCTCGATCCGCTGCGCATTCTCCTGCTCTCGCAGGCCGCTCTCTCCTTCACCCTGCCCTTCGCGCTGATCCCCCTGCTCATCCTCACCCAGCGCGCCCGCGTGATGGAGCGCATGGTGAACGGCCGCCTCGTGCAGACGCTAGGCTGGGCCAGCACTGCCGTCATCGTCTCGCTCAACGTAGTGCTGCTCTGGCAGTCATTTGCCGGGTAACGAACGCGACCGACCGACTTATCTCCTGTGCTTTCCTGCTGTCGCCGCTCTGCTCTACACTAGAGGGCGGAATGAAACCCCGGCATCCGTCTCCATCCGATGCTCCTGTTGTGAAGCGCTTTCGCCGCGGCCGCCACGATCGTGGACGCACCTCCCGCGGGCGCACCCGCCTCTCCTGACATCTGCCTGCCGCCGGACGCTGCCCTAGAACTCGTGGGCTGCGCGCGTGCGTTCGCATCGTGCCCCTTTGAACTGCTTCCTTCCGCCACAGGAGATCCGACCTCGATGAACAGCTTCGGCAGCAAATCCACCCTCACCAGCAACGGCAAAACCTACGAGATCTATCGCCTCAAGGCGCTGGAACAGAAGGGCGTCACGCTCGAGAAGCTCCCCTACTCGCTGCGCATCCTGCTGGAAAACCTCCTCCGTCAGGAAGACGGCAAGACCGTCACCGCCGCCGACATCGAGTTCCTCGCCAACTGGCACCCCAAGGCCGAACCGGACCGCGAGATCGCCTTCATGCCCGCCCGCGTCCTGATGCAGGACTTCACCGGCGTCCCCGCCATCGTGGACCTCGCCGCCATGCGCGACGCCATGAAGACACTCGGCGGCAACCCGGAGAAGATCAACCCGCTGCAGCCCGCAGAGCTGGTCATCGACCATTCCGTGCAGGTGGATGAGTTCGGCAACGCACGCGCCTATGACATCAACGCCGCGCTTGAGTTCCAACGCAACGGTGAGCGTTACGCCTTCCTCAAGTGGGGCCAGTCGGCCTTCCGCAACTTCTCGGCCGTGCCGCCAGGCATGGGCATATGCCACCAGGTCAACCTCGAATATCTGGCCCGCGTCGTCTTCACCACCGAGGCCCCGTCGGCCAATAACGGCAGCACACTGCGCGCCTACCCCGACACCCTGGTCGGCACCGACTCCCACACCACCATGATCAACGGCCTCGGCGTGCTGGGCTGGGGAGCCGGCGGCATTGAGGCCGAGGCCGCCATGCTGGGACAGCCCGTCTCCATGCTGGTACCGCAGGTCGTCGGCTTCCGCCTCACCGGCAAGCTGCGCGAGGGTGCCACCGCCACCGACCTCGTCCTCACCGTGACCGAAATGCTGCGCAAGCTCGGCGTCGTCGGCAAGTTCGTCGAGTTCTACGGCGAAGGCATCGCAGAGTTGCCGCTGGCCGATCGCGCCACCATCGGCAATATGGCGCCCGAGTACGGCGCAACCTGCGGCATCTTCCCCGTCGACGCCGAGACGCTCCGCTACCTCCGTCTCACCGGCCGCAGCGAAGAGCAGGTCACGCTGGTCGAGGCCTACTACAAGGAGCAGGGACTGTTCCACACTCCCGGCGCGCCTGAGGCCAACTACTCCACCACCATCGAGCTCGACCTCAGCACCGTGCAGCCCTCCGTCGCCGGGCCCAAGCGGCCGCAGGATCGCGTGCTGCTGAAAGACGCCAGGGAGAACTTCCGCAAGCTGCTGCCAACTCTGCTCGGCCCGAACGGCAACCAGTCCGTTGCCCGGCAGGTGAATCGCTGGGAGGGTGAGGGCGGCAGCCCCACAGCGTCCGCGCAGGACGCGATCGCGCATGACAACAGCATCACCACGACGGTCAAGCAGCGCTTCGGCATCGACCCCGACAAGTATCTGGATCATGGCTCAATCGTGATCGCTGCGATTACGAGTTGCACCAACACCTCCAATCCCTCCGTCATGGTAGCCGCCGGTCTCCTCGCCAAGAAGGCCGTTGAGAAGGGTCTCTCCGTTCCGCCCTGGGTCAAGACCTCGCTCGCGCCCGGCTCGCGTGTCGTCACGGATTACTACAAGAAGTCCGGCCTGCTCCCCTACCTCGACAAGCTCCGCTTCAATGTCGTGGGCTACGGCTGCACCACCTGCATCGGCAACTCCGGCCCGCTGCCCACCGATGTCTCGAAATCGATCGAAGACCACGGACTCGTCGCAGTCTCTGTGCTCAGTGGCAATCGCAACTTCGAAGGCCGCATCAACTCCGATGTCCGCGCGAACTACCTGATGTCGCCGCCGCTCGTCGTCGCGTATGCGCTGGCCGGCCGCATCGATCACGACTTCGACAAGGACCCGCTCGGCCAGACCAGCGACAAGAAGCCGGTGTACCTGCGCGACATCTGGCCAACCCAGCAGGAAGTCTCCCAGACCATCGCCAGCTCGATCAGCTCCGAGAGCTACCGCAAGGAGTACGCCACCGTCACTGACGGCGACCAGAACTGGCAGCACCTCAAGTTCCCCACCGGTGAGGTCTATCAGTGGGAGCCGGACTCCACCTACATCCGCCAGGCACCCTACTTTGACAACATGCCGAAGCAGCCCGCGCCTGTGCAGGACATTCGCAACGCGCGCGTGC
>JAOAPJ010000243.1 GCA_025462805.1 Acidobacteriaceae bacterium | reverse complement strand
GCCGCGATCTTGAAGGCAACATGCAATAGCTGTCGCAAGCTCGGATTGTAGAGCGGTTCAGCCGGATTGTGCCGCAGCGCCCGGGTCCACTGCTGCGCCGTCCAGCGCTCTGCCTCGGCAGGCTGCGGCAGTCTGCTCGCATCGATATCGATCACCGCGGCATATGGCGCACATAGTTCATCGCGGTGAGCGAATGCCTCGGCGTAGATCTCCTTCACCAGCGCGAGCGCGTCTCCGCCGGATTCCGCCAGCCCGATCACCTCTTCCAGCCACGTCGTGCCCGCGGTCTTCAGATGCAGCCCGGCATCCATCTTGTCCATCGCGCGGCGCACCGCACCGTAGATCGAGAACTTGTCACTGCCTGAGTGCAGACTCAGCTTCAGGTCCGGCGGCAACCCGAACACCTCCACGGCATAGTGGACCACCGCCATATCCTGCTCCAGCTCACGCGCGAAGACATCCGGGTCGCCGACATAATCCACGCCCTTGTTGAACCGTCCGGTGAACTTGGGCGCAATCGTGGCCAACGGCACATCCGCGTCGCTCAGCGCCGCCAGGATCAGCAGCAGCTCCGCCGGCGACTGCGGCGCGTCGGTCTCATCCATCGATACCTCGGTCAGGAAGTTGCCCCGCCCCTTTGCCCGTTCGATCACTCGATAGATCTCCGCCGCGTGCAACGCAGCCGCCAGGTACTTGCGGCCAACCCGGTCCAGATCCTCCCGTTCGATGGCAAGATGTCGCGACAGACGGGGCAGCGCCAACCGGCCCACCAGGCCGGCGTGCCGCCGTGTGAATGCCGCAGCGTCACCTTCGTTTGCCGCACGGCCGATGCGGTCCGCAACGTCGATGGTGAAGAAGTCACAAGGCTCCAGGAATTCCCCGACGGTTTCGAGGTTGATGTGGTCCGCGTCGCAGAAGTAAGGGGCGGTCCAGCCCAACTCCTGGACTGCCCGGTCCGCCGCCGCCCGCGTCTCCCGCGGAGCCGAGCCAATGATCTTGTGCTCCCGATTGGACTTATTCCACACCGGCACCACCTGCACGCCCGCCTCCGCGGCGCGCTTGCACGCGGTCAACTGCGCCCGCGCCTGGTGCGCAAACCTGTCTCCGACCCCGATCGAGAATCTGCCTAGCGACCGCTGCTCCGCCATTCCAGTTCCCTCCCCGGCAACAGCTCCGTCTGCGCCACCAGCTTATGCGCAAAGATCGGTACAGTAAACGATGCCTCGTTTCCGGTTCGTACCATCCATGAGGCGTTGACGCATTGCTCTCCGCGGCCGGCACGATATAGTCCACGCTATGACGACCCGCATGAAGGACATCGCGCGCGACCTGGGGCTTTCGGTAGTCACGGTATCAAAAGTTCTGCGCGATCATCCCGACATCGGTGAAGAGACACGGAAACGCGTCCTGCAGCGCGTCAAGGAACTGGATTACGAGCCCAACATCCTGGCCCGCAGCCTGGTGACCGGGCGCAGCTACCTGGTTGGGCTGATCGTTCCGGGCCTCATCCACCCGTTCTTTGCAGAGGTGGCGCGCTCACTGTCGAAGACTATCGTTCCCAAGGGCTATTCGCTCATCGTCTCCTCCTCGGAAGAAGATCCAGCTCTCGAAGACCGTGAGATACGCCATTTGCTGGCGCGCCGGCTGGATGCCCTGGTGATTGCTTCTACCGGCGGGGATACGAAGCTATTTCACCGCATGCAGAAGCAATCGCAGCCTTTCGTTCTGATCGATCGCACCCTCGACAACCTCGATGCCAACTTCGTCGGCACGGATGATGTCGCAGCAGGCCGGATCGCGACCAACCATCTCATTGAGCTTGGCCGTCGCCGCATCGCGCATATCGGCGGCCGCGAAAACAGCACCGGCCTGCGCCGGCGCGATGGGTATCTGCGCGCGTTGCGCGAACACAAGCTACCTATCGTGAAGGAATACATTCTGCATCGAGAGTTCGTCGACATTGAGAGCGAGCGCCAGGGGAAGGAGGCGATGCGCGCCCTGCTGCAGTGCGACCCTCCGCCAGACGCGGTGTTCTGCTACAACGATCCCATCGCGATCGGTGCCATCAACATCATCCTCGAAGCCGGCCTCCGAGTACCCGAGGACATCGCGCTGGTCGGATGCGGCAACCTGCATTACAACGATTGGCTGCGCGTGCCCCTCTCGAGCATCGATCAGCACAGCGCGCAGATCGGCCAGCGCGCGGGCGAGATCCTGCTGCAGATGATCGAGGAGCGCGACTGGCCTGTGCCCGAGCAGGTGGTGCTCGAGCCGAAGCTGGTTGTCCGTGAGTCGACCATCGGCAAAAAGGCGCCCCGCATCAAGGCTGCTAAGCCGAAGAAGAAAGCCCGCGCGCGCTCCTGACTCGCCAAAGTAGCCCCGCTCCAGCGCCCGCGAGCTCTACCCGTCCTGAAGTGGCGAATCGGGGCGCGGCGACCGTTCTCGACTGCAATCGCTTGCCGCCAGGCCGCTCTATCGGATTTAATGGCGGTCCAGCAAACGTTCTCTGCCGACCGCACAGGATGCAACGCCCACGGGAGGACCTCCTCGCTCATGACTGCCCAACCATTCCGCGCCTTGCTCACCTTCCTCCTTTGCGCCGCCGGAGCAGCCGCGCAGCAGCCAGCCACGCTCGATGTGGATATGCAGAAGCCGATTGCCAGGGTGAGTCCCACCCTCGACGGGCTGATGACAGAAGAGATCAACCACTCCTACGACGGCGGCCTGTACCCGGAGCTGATCAGCAACCGCGCCTTCATGGACGACTCGTACGGTCCGCATGGCTGGGTGCTGCTGGAACAGGGGAACTCGCGCGCCACCATGGCACTGGACAAGAGCACCGGCCCGAGTGAGGCGATTCCGCGCAGCATGAAGATCACGATCCAATCTGCGGAC
>JAOAPJ010000239.1 GCA_025462805.1 Acidobacteriaceae bacterium | reverse complement strand
ACTACCACCAGAACGATGATCTGGGGCGCAGCAACCATTAGGATTTTGCGCGCGTGTCGCTCCGGCCTTGAGCCGGAGGCGACAACCATTGCAGTCGATCGCTTCGTCAACTGTCGACTTCCCGGTTCGAATCACGGCGCAAGGCCTGTCACGCTTAAACTTCTCAATCGCGCGCGAAGTTGATGAACGTCCTCCAGCGGACGTAATCCCTTCCAGGAGACGATGGGCACGGCGGGGATGAGTTGCTGAACAATCGTGGCACGGTGGTGGGGTACGCAGACACAGCCACGCCGGACCCCCCACAATGTCGCAGACTCTTCTCTGTGGAGAGACGACAGACAGAGCGACCTCGGCACTCGTGGAGCTGGTGACTGCAGCATCGCCGACGCAATCAACTCCAGAGATCCGATCGTAGGGCAACCTTTCCGCCGCTGTGACTTGACCAAGCCGGCCCGCATTTTCTTGTATGAAAAGGGCGAAATCATTGATTTGAATGCGCTCGGTCCGTAGGCTCTCAATTCACTCTGAGGTTCGGGAGACAATCAACGATCAGGATGAGATCGCAGGTACGGGGCTCACGGCAGCAGTGGTTGTGCAAGGACCCAATCACTGCGCTCCGCGCGGTCCGGCGCCGCCCGCAACGTGCGCCACAGCTATGTGCGTCTCCCAACTCCTTTAGGGATTGAGTGGTTACAAATGACACTCGGCAAGCATGAGGGAGCGGGATCGCTCTGAGAGCCGCCCGACCACCTCGGGGACTTCGCCGCTGTCAGCATTCGCGACCGCGAAATTTTTCCACAGTCCGCTGCAGGATTCTTTTTCGATCATGGGAAGCCAAGCGGCACGGCACAGGGGAGCGTTCCCATTTCGCTCACTGGGACGAGAAAATTCATCTGGAAAAAACTTGAGCGGGAGGAAGACTTCTGTTACTGTCCTCGCATTATAGTAATCGAAGACGTTACTAATACACGGGCTTGGCCCGACAAGTGCATGCGCACGTTCTTTAGCCACCACAGACCTGAGGCCAAATCTCGATCCAGTAATTGCTGCCAACACGGCGGCCGCTAAGCACCCATCTTCCTTCGGGATCTGCGGATGGCAACCTGCCCCGGCGTTTCGATCGGGTGTTGATGACGCGAATTTTAGCTACCGGATCCGCGCGACTCCGGCCATAAGATTGCACCTCTTTTTTCTCGCATTCCCGGACAGGCGCATGGAATCAGCGCCTTCACTCTTCGGGCGATGATGACCGGCATCTCCGGATGTCGGCGGCATCGCCAGGAAGAACATCGCACCACTCCTTAAGAGGGAGAAATACGTGTCTATTGGGCCCGGTCGTGATCTCATCCTTGGCGTTACTCCCTTCGAGCTTCCAAATCCACAATTGGCCGCTGCGCTGTGCCGGGCAGGTGCGCTCGGCGTTCTCGACCTTGGACGCGATTCCGCGCGGGCACGAACGGCACTCGCGCAGATGGGCCGCTGGACAAAGGGACCCTGGGGCGTGCGACTTCCCGAGGGCTGCATGCTCGACCCGCAGGAGATCCCCGCGGAGGCGACAACGGTCATGCTTCCGGTCGGATCGTCCTGGAGTGCGGCGGAGTTCGCCGGCCGGCGTGTGCTCCTCGAAGTTACAGATCTGAGCGAGGCGCATCGTGCGCTGGCGCGCAAGGCCGAGGGGCTGATCGCGCGGGGCTCCGAAGGTGGCGGACACATCGGTGAACTCACAACCTATGTGTTGCTGCAACAGTTGCTCGCCGATCCCGCGATCGCCGTGCCGATTTGGGCCGCAGGGGGACTGGGCCGGCACAGCGCCTCTGCCGCAATTGCAGGCGGTGCTGCGGGCATCGTTCTGGATGCGCAATTGGCGTTGCTGCGGGAGTCGATCATTCCCAAGGAGATCGCTGCGGCCATCTCGGCAATGGATGGCAGTGAGACAACGGTGGTCGGCGGCCACCGTGTTTACAGCCGGCCGGATCTCGCTGCACGGCGTGCGCACTGGCCCGAGCTGGCCGGCGTCAGCGAAATCCCCGAGAGCATCGTCGCGGCGCGTCTCGGCGGCGAGAGCTTCGACGAGCAATTCATCCCAATCGGGCAGGACGGCGCGTTCGCTCGTGGATTCGCCGACGAATACGGCAGTGTAGGAGCGTTCGTGCAAGGGCTGCGCGCGTCCATCGCCAAGCACCTCTCCGATGCAACCAAAGCGCAATCGCTGTGCGCTGACTCGTCATTTGCTCGTGCGCGTGGCACACGGTATCCGGTCGCACAAGGTCCGATGACGCGCGTGAGCGATCGCGCAGCGTTCGCCGAACAGGTTGCGACTGCCGGTGGTCTGCCGTTCCTCGCTCTGGCGCTGATGGAAGGTGCGGAGGTCCGACGTCTGCTGGAGGAAACGGCAGCCGCGCTCGGCACGCGTTCCTGGGGTGTGGGCATTCTGGGATTCGCGCCGGCGCACATTCGCGAGGCGCAGTACGAGGCCATCCACAGCTTTCGCCCGCCTTGCGCGCTGATCGCCGGCGGCCGTCCCTCCCAGGCTGCACCGCTCGAGGCAGCGGGTATCGAGACCTTCATGCACGTGCCCTCGCCGGGCTTGCTCGACCGCTTCCTCCGCGAGGGTGCACGGAAGTTCGTCTTCGAGGGACGCGAGTGCGGTGGCCACGTCGGGCCGCGGTCCAGCTTCGCCCTGTGGGATGCTCAGGTGGAAACCCTGCTCCGCTACGGCGCGAGTCTTTCCTCGGAGCAAGAGCAGCAGCGCTACCTGAATGGGCTTCACCTGCTCTTCGCGGGCGGCATTCACGATGAGCGCTCGGCCGCGATGGCGGCGGTGCTGGGTGCCCCGCTCGCAGCGCGCGGCGCAAGCGTCGGCGTGCTGATGGGCACCGCGTACCTGTTCACCGAAGAAGCCGTGCAGAGTCACGCGATCGTCCCAACCTTTCAAGAGGCGGCGCTGGCGTGCGAAGCAACTGTCTTGCTCGAGACCTCGGCAGGACACGCAACGCGTTGCGCGCAGACTCCTTACGTGCGCGCCTTCAACGAGATGAAGCGCCGCCTGCAAGCCGAAGGCGTCCCCCAGCAGACGATCTGGATGGAGCTCGAGCAGCTCAACCTCGGCCGCCTTCGCCTGGCGGCGAAAGGTCTGCGGCGAAGTGGCGAGCGGGTGGTGACAGTTGAGGAAGCGGAGCAGAGGGCCGAAGGGATGGTGATGATCGGTCAGATCGCCGCGCTGCGTTCGGAAACGACGACGATCGATGCACTGCATCGCCAGGTCACTGCGGGCGCGACGACGTTCATCGAAGAAGCCGCCGCACGTTTCACCGAAGCTGATACCAGGCCGGCTCGACCGGCTCTCGATGTTGCGATCGTCGGGATGGCGTGCGTCTTCCCAAAGGCTCCCGACCTCGAGCAGTACTGGGCCAACATTCTGGGCGGGATCGATGCCATCACTGAGGTATCGCCGGAGCGCTGGGATCCAGCGGTGCACTGGAATCAACAATCGACCGGTACACACGCAGGCCGGCGCACGCCGTCGAAGTGGGGCGGGTTCATTCCGCCGATTCCCTTCGATGCCTTGGCCTATGGGATTCCGCCGGCGTCACTGATCGGCATCGAGCCGGTGCAGTTGCTTGCGCTGCACGTCGCACAGCGCGCTCTGCATGATGCAGGTTATGCCGAGCGCAATCCCTATCGCGAGCGCACTTCGGTTGTTTTCGGCGCAGAGGCGGGAAGCGACCTCGCCGCGGCTTACAACTTCCGCGCGACCTTCCGCTCATATTTCGGCGAGCTGCCAGCGGATCTCGATGAGGAACTCCCCGAGCTTACAGAGGATTCGTTTCCGGGCGGGCTCTCGAACGTGATCGCCGGACGAATCGCGAATCGGCTCGATTTGCGCGGAGCGAACTACGCGGTCGACGCCGCCTGTGCCTCGTCGCTTGCGGCGCTCGACATGGCCTGCAAAGAGCTCGCCACGGGGAGCAGCGACATGGTCCTGTGCGGGGGGGCCGACCTGCACAATACTGTCCAGGATTATTTCCTCTTCTCATCGGTGCACGCGCTCTCCCCGAGTGGGAGACCGAAGCCGTTCGATGCGCAGGCCGACGGAATCGCGATCGGCGAAGGAGTCGGATGCGTCGTCCTCAAGCGTCTCGCTGACGC
>JAOAPJ010000213.1 GCA_025462805.1 Acidobacteriaceae bacterium | reverse complement strand
GCTGGTTGTCGGCCTGCAGGAAGTCGATCTCCTTGGGCCCGAACAAGCCGCCCCCTCCGGCATTGCCGGTCAGCCGCGCCGTCTGGCCGGTGCCTACAGCGTAGATGGTGACGTCCGGGGTGGCCTTGACCTTCTGAATGATCTTGTCCAGGTTGATTCGCGAGAAGGTGTCGCGTCCGGATCCGATGAAGATGACGTACTTGCGGCCCTCGATGCGGCTCACCCGGTCCAACGTCTCGTAGAGCGCGTCGAAGGTGTTGGTCTCGCTGAAGCCCGGGATCTGAAGGGTGTTCAGCGATTCGTAGACCAGCCGCTTGTCCTGGGTGAAGTCGGTCAGGATGTGCGTGCGCATGTCGAAGGTGGCGACTGCAACGTAGTCATCCGGGCGGAGCTGCTGCGCAAACGAATATGCCGCGTTGCGCATGTCATAGATAAACCAGTAGTTGTTCGAGGCGAACTCGCATAGCAGCACGGCCGTGATGGGCGCCTGAGTGCGGCCGAACGAAGAGACCTGCTGCAGCTTGCCATCCTCGAAGACGCGGAAGTTCTCTTCCTTCAGGTTGGGCACAAACTGGTGCGTCTTCTGCAGCAATACGCCGACGTCCACGGTGACGACGGGGACATCCACGCGGAGCGAGAAGTTCTCCAGACCCTTGGGGTTCTTCACTGTGGGCGGCGGGGGCGGTGGAGGCGGCGTGTCCGCGCCGGGAGTCTTCTTGGGCAGGGCGATGGCACCGTTGTCGCCGCCCGGACCGCCCGCCTCGGGCTCCGTCTGGTCCTGATTCGGCGCCTGGTTTGGGGCAGGGGCGGCACCGGGAACCTGGTACTCGCCATTGTGCTGCGTATCCGGTTTCTTCTTATCGCCGGCTGGCGGAGCGGGCTTTTGCGTTTGGCCGGAGGACGGTTGCGGATCCGATGGCGCGGGCGGGGTGCTCTGAGCCGAGGCAGCCGCCCACCCAAAGCTCAGGAGCAGGGCGAGGACAGATCTGGAGACAACGTGCGAAACCAAGTGAGCGACCTCAGGGTGAACGACCATCGGGATGGGTGCCCGTGATCAGTAGTTGGCGGGCAGCGCCCAACCGTCTACTGTAAAAGACGTGTCCACCCACCGTTTTGACGTCTTGGTCATTTTGATATTGGCGAATATTGTTGCTCCGGCCGGCCTGGCGGCGCAATCCGGCCAGAACGGGCCGGCGCCGGAACCGGTGCCGACCGAAGTGCGGAGCCCGCCACCGCCAGCCACGCCGCCTGACTCGACGACGGCCGGCATCCTGCCGCTGGACCAGGTACATCGCGGGCAGCACGGCACCGCTTACACGGTATTTGAGGGCACCATGCCCTCGGCTATCGAAGTAGAGATTCTGGGCACTCTGCACAACGCGCTCGGCCCCGGGCAGGACATGATTCTGGCGCGGCTGGGCGGCAAGGACGCGGTGTATACGGGGGTAGTCGCGGGCATGAGCGGCAGCCCGGTCTACATCGATGGCAAGCTGATCGGGGCGCTTTCCTTCCGCATCGGGCAGTTCAGCAAGGAGCCGATCGCCGGGATCACGCCCATCCAGCAGATGCTGCAGGTGAAGAACATGCCGGCCGAGGCGGCCAACACTTCGCACAATATGACCCAAGGAGCGAGCGCGCCGACGACTTCGGAGGTGCGGCCTATTGAGACCCCGCTGCTGTTCAGCGGGTTTACCCAGCAGGCGGTGGATGCGTTCAAAGACCGCTTCACTGCGCAGGGATTGACACCCGTGGTGGGCATTGGCGGCGGATCGAGCACGGCCAAGCAGCCGGAGCCGGTGGAGCCGGGCTCCGCCGTGAGCGCGCTGCTGGTGCGGGGGGATATGGAGATTGCGGCCACCTGCACGGCCACCTACGTGGACAAGCAGCAGCTTCTGGCCTGCGGCCACCCCATCACCCAGACCGGCTCGGTGTCGGTTCCCATGACCAAGGCGGAGGTGCTGGCTACCCTGCCCTCGCCGCTGAATGCCTTCAAGATCGTCAACACTACGGAAGAGGTGGGCGCCTTTACCGAGGACCGCCAGACGGCCATCCGCGGCGAGTTCGGCGCCAAGGCGCAGATGGTGCCAGTGACAGTGACGTTCCATAATGGCAACGCCACGCGTGCCGTCCACTTCGACGTAGCGGATAGCCCGGACCTGACACCGCTGCTGATGCTGACCTCGATCTACCAGTCGCTGATGGAGAGCAACAGCTACGCGGCTGAGACCACTTACAGCGTGCGGGAGCGCATTCGCGTCGAGGGTGCACCGGATGTCGACCTGACGCGCTTTGCCGCGCCCAGCCTGGGGATTCCCGCGGCGCTGGGCGCTACTCTGCAGGTAGGCGAGCCGTTCGTCGAGATTTACGGCAACCCGGCGCGGCGCGGCGTGCTCCGCTCCGTGCTGCTCGACGTGGACGCGGTGCCGGGGCGCCAGACCATCGATATCGAAAGCGCAGAGCGTGCCGGCGGCGCGGTGCACGCAGGGGATAGCGTGACGCTGCGCGCCACGCTGCGGCCGTATCGCGGGGAGAATCGGGCGATCGATATCCCGGTGCATCTGCCGGCGACGCTGCCGCCCGGTCCAGTGCGTCTGGTGGTCAGCGATGCTGCGACCGTGGACCACATGATGGAGGCGCCTTCGCAGCACCTGAGCCTGAACGATACGGTAGCGGCGCTGAACGCGACGCACGCCAACGATCGGGTCTACGTCACCATGCTGGCTCCGGCGGCGCAGGCACGGCTGGATGGCCGCACACTCGCGGAACTGCCCATCTCCATGGCGAACGTGCTCGACTCGCTGCGTGTGAACCACTCGCTCACGCTGAATGGCGAGTCTGCGGTTGCGATAACATCAGTCCCGATGGACGCAGTGGTCACGGGAAATCAGGTGGTGACGATCCAGGTGGAATAGGCACCGGGGATCCCAGTTTCGGCCAGAGAACCGCACCACATAGTCACACCAATCGAGGAAGAGAATGCCAGAGATTCGGGGCTACGCTACGCATGCGGCCGGGGCGGAGTTGCTCGCCTACCGGTACGATGCCGGCGACTTAGGCGCAGACGAGCTAGAGATTCGTATCAGCCACTGCGGCGTGTGCCACAGCGATATCCATCTCATGGATAACGACTGGGGCATCAGCAAGTATCCCTTCGTGCCGGGCCACGAGATCATCGGCACGGTGAGCGCCGCGGGAAGCGCGGTGCAGCACATGAAGGTGGGCGAGCGTGTAGGGGTGGGCTGGCAGGCGGGCAGTTGCGGCCATTGCGAGTGGTGCCGCAGCGGACGGGAGAACCTGTGCCTGCAGGCGCAGCCGACCTGCGTTGGCCGCCATGGCGGATTTGCCGAAGCGGTGCGGGTACCTGCGCGATTCGCTATTCCCATTCCGCAGGCACTGGAGAGCGAAAACGCCGCTCCGCTGCTTTGCGCGGGGATCACGGTCTACACCCCGCTGCGCACGTATCAGGTCTCGCCTGCGTCGCGCGTGGG
>JAOAPJ010000210.1 GCA_025462805.1 Acidobacteriaceae bacterium | reverse complement strand
GTGGGAGCGCTCTCCGGCAGGGGCACGCGGAAGTGATGCGCCCAGGCGTGCTGCACGAGAGCGCTGCGGTCTGCCAGTTGCAGGTGCACCTGAGCCAGCTTTCCGTTATGCGTGATCTGCAGATCGACGGACTTGCCCACCGGCATGTCGCGCATCAGGCGGGTCAGGGTGGCGGCATCATTGACCGGCTGTCCGTTGAGCCCCTGGATGATGTCCCCGGTGTGGACGCCGGCCTTGGCCGCGGGAGCGTCGTGGTCCAGGGAGACGACCTCGGCACCGGCGGCGACCGAGAGCCTCTGCTTCTCTGCGTGCTGGGCGTCGACGTCCCGGACATGAACGCCGAGGTACCCCTGCTTTTCTGCGGCCATCAGGATGTGAATGCCGCTATCGACAGCCGGCGAGATGCTGACCAAAGGCTGTAGAGGCAGGATAACGGCCTGGGCCGGCGCAGGCGCGAGGCTTGCGCTCAGAATGGCGGTACCGAGGATCAAGGGACGGCGGAAAAGCATGAGAAACGGAGCTCCTGACTGGCGGCAAGAGTATAGAGCATGTTGCCTTGCGATGACGGAGTCGCGGGCTATCAGCGTGGATACCGGTGGGCTAACCACGTCTGTGCCTGCTGGTCTTCCTCCGTCACAAGGGAACGTTGCTCGAATGTACCCACTATAGAGACGGACGACGGTTGCAAATGTCACTCACAGCCCGAGAGCCCACGCACGAGGGAACAGGCAACCGTTAGCTGAAGATGCTGGATCTCGCCGGGCGGGATGGCTACTGGACTTGCGGCATCTGGTCGAGCATGGTCCGGGAGACGGTACGCAGGAGCGGATTGCCATCATGGGCCGCCACCGTCTGTAACACCTGCTGCACGCTCGAGTCGGCGCTGACCGGAGCCAGCATGCGGATGGCGTCCGCCCGCACCTGCGGGTCCGTATCGTCGAGCACTGCTTCGAGCACGGCATCGCGCACGTGCATATCGTCGGCGAGGTAGGGGGCCAGGCCGAGCAGGGCCTGCTGGCGGACCCGGCTGTCACGGTCATAGCGCAAGGCCACCATCAGGGCGCCGCGCAGGCCGTCGTCCGAGCCGCAGCCTTCGCCGGCGGTGCAGGTGTGGACCAGCAGGCTCAGAGCGGCCATCCGAACGGAAGGATTCAGCGGAGCGCGGGTGCCTGCCAGCAGCAGATTGCGAATCACTGGATCGTCCGTGGGCCCCACTGCCTCAGCAGGCATAAGGCGGCTGTAGTCGACGCGGACGATACCGCTGCCCGGATCCTGCGAGACGCCGTTCACGGTAGCGATAGGCAAGTGTCCAGGATCGACGGGGGGTGGGGGAGCCGGATGCCCAACCCGGAAGCCGATAAAGCCCACCGCGACGCCGGCAAACAGCATGGCTGCGCTGGCGACGGGCGCGGTACGCAGCAGGCGGAAGTCGGTGGCGATGGAGCGGCGGAGCTGGGTGAACCAGGTATCCTGGGGCACCTGCTCCAGCGCCTCGTCGATCTTCATGCGCGTCTGAGCCACCAGGTTGGGCGATGGCTCGCGGACGGGCAAGATGGCCATCGCGCTTGACAGGGCGCGGGTGACCTCGAGTTCGTCGCGACACTCGCTGCAGCCGGCGAGGTGCTGTTCCAGCCGGTGGCAGGCCTCGTCGCTCAGCTCACCGTAGAGGAGCAGGGTGATCTGATCGTGAGCTGCATCGCAGCTCAGCATGCCGCCTTGTCCTGGCCAGGTCATGAGTTTCCTCGATCATTGGACGGGATCAACGAACAACCGCGAGACTGGCGCGGAGTTTTTTTGTGGCCCGGAAGAGAGTGTTCTTGGCCGTTTCTTCGGTGGTATTGAGCATCTCGCCGATGGTCCGGAGGCGCAGTCCCTGATAGTGCTTCAGCTCGAAGACCATCCGCTCCCGCGGAGTGAGCTTTTCGAGCGCCGCCTGGATGCGGGCTCCCAGCTCCTTACGCTCCAGCTCGCGGGCGGGGTTGGCGGAGGCGCGCTCATCGGAGACCATAGCCAGCAGGTCGAGCTCTTCTCCAGAGTGGTCGGTGACCACGGCTGAGTCCTCGCGCCGGGTCTTGCGGCGACGCATCAGGTCCAGACAGAGATTGGTGACGATGCGGTAGATCCAGGTGTAGAAGGAGCACTCGAAGCGGAAGTTGCCGAGGTAACGATAGGCCTTGAGAAAGGCCTCCTGGGCGATGTCCTGGGCATCGGTCTCGGAGCCGAGCAGATGCAGGGCAAGTCGCAGGACTGCCTGATCGTACTGGCGGACCAGCGTGTCAAAGGCCTGCCGTGAGCCCTTCTGAGCCTGCCGGATCAGCTCTGTTTCGGAGGCGCGATCCTCCGGCGACATGGATCCGCCTGTGCGCGTCTGCAGCCCACGACGGCCGGGCCACGTCTGGCTGGTGCGACTGGCAGGAAGGCTGGTGGCAAGCTGTCCGGGCTGGATGCGGAGTGCTTCAGTTCCCATCGTGCATACACCTCTGTGAGAATGCGTCCCCGAGTACATAGACGAACCCCACCGTTAAGATGACGCACGATATGGCTTTTGGTAACAAAGAAATATTGATTTCTGTGTATGAGCCCCCACCCGTTGGCGTGCCTCGGTAGATTTCGCCTCAGAAGTGGTTCATTTCCTCTACACTCAGGGCGCGCTTATCCCATCGCCATGGACACGATCATGTCCCTCGCTCGCCTCGCTCTGCGCTTTATCGCCGCCGCCTTCTGCTTGACCGCAGCACAGGCCCAGACGGCCCTCTCTGTCCATTGGGAGGAGCTCACCGGACCGGACTTTATCCAGGCCATCCACCAGGCACAGGGGGTGTGCGTCCTGCCCTTCGGCATCATCGAGAAGCATGGCGCGCACCTGCCGCTGGGGACCGA
>JAOAPJ010000182.1 GCA_025462805.1 Acidobacteriaceae bacterium | reverse complement strand
CCATGACAGAAGCGTGAGGCCAGCGGCGCACCTATGCAAGCGGCGACAGAGGCCCACGATCTGGTTTCGACCAGCCAACCTCCTGCGGACCTCTAGCGTTCGCTCGCCGATTTGCTCGGGATGGAATAGCTGACGTCTGATTCACTCCCTCTCGTCAGGTTTGGTCCGCAGGAGGAAGCCATGGCCACCGGTGGCGTCATTGAACTGCCCGACGACGTCTCCGGCTGAGTTGATTCCATAGACAACGGTGGCCAGAGCACCAGGGATTTGGACGGAAGTGAATCTGCCGTCATGCCAGATGAAGCCCCGCGGCGCGACGCCCTTGCTGTCATAAAATCCAACAATCTGGCCGCGGTCGTTGATGTCCCACGCCAAGGTGCCAGTAGCGCCAGGGAAGTCGATCAGCATAGGAACCCCCCTTCTGAGCAGATAAGCGTGGGCTCTGTTTGCAGTCGTATCGAAGTAGAAGCCGGCGACTTCCCCTCTGTTATTGATGCCGTTGTTCATTGAGAACGGCACTGATAGTCTTTGGACCTTCCTGTCCTCCCAGACAATGCCGTGCATCGTTAGTTGAGTGTCTGTGTCGTGCTCACAACCGGCGATGTCGCCTTCGGAGTTGATCCGTTGGAGATACGAATTGACGTGATGCGGGGTTTGCAGCGTTTTGAAATCGTCCTTGTCAAACGGGTCGTCGGGATCCCGCTGATCATCCGCGCTTCGTTTCAGAACATAGCCCTTGATGACACTCACGCCGTCGCAAGGCGGAGCGGCGCAGTAATCGCCCACGATGACTCCTTCGGCATTGATCCCCCGGGCTTCCGTGCCGAAACCGTTGGCTTGCACTGCCAGCGGATGATCGATGGTGGTGAAGCGGCCATCTTCGCTGCGTAGAAATCCGTGGCCGAGGCCGGTGCTGTCGTAGTACGTGCCGACGATCTTCCCATCATTGTTGATGCCATAGGCAGTCGTTGACTTAGCGGCTGGTACATCGATTCGGATGTACCCCGCACCGAGCTGAGCCTTCGCAGGGAACGCCGTGAGAGCCAGGAGCCACAACGCGGCTATTGCGGGTGTGAATCGAAGGATGCAGTTTTCTTTCATCTTCATAGTTGCTTCTCCTTGCTCGGCGGGTTCGGGAACGCCTCAGCCATTCCCTTTGTGCTGAGCCAGAGCCGACTCTCGAACCTGTGGAGGCTAGCGTCAATTCGCGTGAGGTTAGTTCTTTGTATGCAGCCAACTGGTTGATTCCTCGGCGATTCCTTGTTCGTGTATGCAGGAGGATTGGGGAGTAGACTCCTCTCGGGTTCACCCCGTGGCCACCGCTTATTCCAAGGACGCTCCGATTCGATTCGGAATATTCGAACTCGAGCCTCGCACTGGGGAACTGCGCAAGGCTGGACGCCTTGTTCGGCTACGCCCGCAGGCCTTTAGTGTCCTTGCGATACTGGCGTCTCACGGCGGCCAGCTGGTCACACGAGAGGACCTACAGGAACAAGTCTGGGGCAGCAACGCCCCGGTCGATTTCGAGCATGGGCTGAACCTATGCATTCGCGAGATTCGCGCCGCGCTCAATGACGATGCTGAGAGCCCGCGGTACATCCAAACACTGCCGAAGCGCGGCTACCGGTTCATTGCACCGGTTGAGGGCAATCCCCCAGCGATCCCAGAGTTCGCCCCATCCGTAGAACTACGCGTCGCTGCCGAAACGCCGCGTTCGACCAAATCGCTCCTGACCCCCCGATTGCTGGCGGTCATCGCGGCGGCGGTCGTTTCGCTCGGATTGTTCGTCCTTACGGTCATCGTTCTTGGCGGCTGGGGTGATCGGATACAGGCCTTCTTTTCGCGTCCTATCCGATCGATCGCTGTACTGCCGCTGGAGAATTTGTCTGGAGACGCCCAGCAGGAATATTTCACCGACGGAATGACGGATGCCCTGATTACCGAACTGGGCAGGATGGGGACCGAACCTGACGCTCTGAGGGTCATTTCCCGAACCTCAACGATGCAATACAAACGGATACGCAAGCCTCTCCAGGAGATTGCGAAAGAACTGAATGTGGATGCGGTCGTCGAGGGTTCAGTGCAGCGATCTGGAGAACGCGTCGGGATAAACGTGCAATTGATCGATGCACGGACCGACCGGCATCTGTGGGCGAGAGCCTATGAGCGCGATCTCGGGGACATCCTGTCGCTGCAACACGAGGTGGCGCAGGCGATCGGCACGGAAATTCGGGTGAAACTCACACCGAAAGAGCGGGTTCACCTAACCAGCGGTCGCCCGGTCCGACCGGCGGCTCAGGAAGCCTACCTGCAGGGTCGCTATCATCTCGAACGGTGGTCGGCGGACGGCGCCAATAAGGCCATCGAGTACTTTGACCAGGCGATCCGAGAGGACCCGAACAACGCCCCTGCCTACGCAGGACTTTCCGAAACGTACGTTTGGGCCAGTGGCGATCCTCTGTTCTGGGAGGGAGCCATCCCTAAGGCCAAAGCGGCGGCGCTGAAGGCCTTGGAGATCGACGATAGCCTGGCGGAGGCCCGCACTGCACTGGCGATGACGAAGCTATACAACGACTGGGATTTTGCCGGCTCCGAGCGGGAATTTCAAAGAGCTATCGAGGTGAACACCAACTATGCGCCTGCACAACATTGGTATTCCCACTGGTTGATGGCCATAGGCAGATCCCGTGAGGCGTTGGGTGAAAGCCGGGCGTTCCTGAATCTTGATCCTCTCTCGTCCGCTGCGAACCTGCATTTGGCATGGACCTCCCTGACGGATCGCCAGTCTCAGC
>JAOAPJ010000145.1 GCA_025462805.1 Acidobacteriaceae bacterium | reverse complement strand
CAGGGCTACGCAGAGCGCGTAGCCCTTCCTGCGTATGCGTGCTCGACCGGCTCTGGGCTTCGTTTTGCTTTCGCTGTTCTGGGGTTCGGAGTGGATGCTGACGGCCAGCTTTCCATCACCGCCATTTCTAAGCGGCTTCGCAATGCGCTACGGCTTGGCGGCGCTGCTTCTCTCGCCATGGGCTATCCGCCGGTCAATCTGGCGTCGAGGAGCGCGCGCGCTGAGCGGGACGGCTTTCATTGGCTTCGGCATCTTGTGCCTGCCACAGTGGCTCATCTTCGTCAGCGCGCCGCATCTCCCGCCAGCGCTCCCGGTTATCGCTCTTGCTATTGTGCCGGTGCTCCTTGCGATTGCCGGCCGAATTGGACTGAGCACGGCAATGTGCGGCCTCGCAGGTGCCCTGTTTCTTATCGGCAATGGAGTTAGCCTCACGGCGCGTGAGATGCCTTGGCTGCTACTGCCAGCGGCAGCAGCGGCTATTCTGGCCTGGGCGCTTGCTACGGCAGACAAGCGGTTGCGCAGCATGACCGTCGTTGAAGCTCTCTTTGTGCAATGTATGGCCGCGGCCGCTTTCTTCGCCGTGTGTTCCCGTGCCGCTCCGCCGGACCCGATGAGGTGGTCAGGAACAGCATTCGCTGTATTCGCCCTGACCGCATGTGGTGCGACGGTGGGTGGCTATCTGCTGTTCTATGCTTTGTTGCGGCAGTACGGCGCGGGGCGCATCAGCACGCTGCAGTGGGCGCAAACGTTGGTAGCCACCACAGAGTCGGCAGTCCTTCTAAGAGTCCGTCCCTCATGGGAGGGCTACCTGGGGGCCTTGTTGATCGTTGTCGGGCTCGTGATGGCACTCTCCCAAGAGCGGGAGGGAGGGGTAATGCTTGAGATTACTCGCAGGTAGGGTACCTGGATTCACGGGTACGCATCCCACGTAGCGTGGAGTACACTTTTGCCGTGGCCGCGTCCCTTTACATCGTCGTAGAAGGTGAAGACCCCGGTTACGATATCTTTGTCAATGGCCGGGCTCTCGCACGTAATGAAGACGCGCTCGAGAAGCTGGCTTACCGCCTCGGCGTGCGCCCCATCCTGGACTTTTTCTCAGCGGATGAGAACTCGATGGCGCTCCTTCTCGAAGAAGGTGCGGGCGATCCGGAGTGGGCCAAGACTCTGCCGCCACCCCAGTGGTTCGCCCCAGAAGACGGTCTGATCACCGTCTGCACCCTCATCGACTTTCTGCGGGATCACGCGCTTGCATTCGGCAGCGAAACCGGCGAAGTACTCAAGGAGATCGAAGAATTTGAGCGCGTGCTACGTAAAACTGCGCAGCGCCATCTCCGCTGGCAACTTGCTGTCAGCTGGCGCTGAGAGCAAGCTTCGGATGAAAGCCTAAGTCGGCTCCCAATCTGAATTATCCGGGTATGGGACTAGCTCTTCCAGATACCCATCAATCTGCGCAACAGCACTAACTCGCCTACATGGTAGCTGGTGTGGTCCGCTGCCAGTAGAACTTCGCGCAGGAGCGTTTCCCCTTTCGTGCCCCAGGGAATGGTTGCGTAGAGATTGCTTTGCGGCGAGCGGACCAACGTGTCAAAACTCTTCAAGTCTGCTTGTATGGCCCGGGCGGTCTCATTCCATGACTCGCCCTTAGCAGGTGTCGCGTTCTTCGGCCAGTAGTCGGCAGGCCAATCCAGTTCGACGTACTCGGGGTTGGTGGCGAATTCAAGCAGATCGTGCAGCGTGATCCGCATATGCTCCACCAGTTGCCATGCGGAATAGGGCAAGCCGGCGGGTCGTTCACCCATCCGATCAACAGGGAAATGCGCCACGGCGTCGGCTACTGTTGCGTGTGCCTGTCCGCCTTGCAGGAAGGCCGCCAGCTGCTCTCTCAACGCTTCATCGTTTGTATCGGGCACGCGTTCTGTCCTCCAGCATACTCAGATGCACCCCCGGAATCTGACGGTGCCCAAAGGCAGCTTGCCTAGGTGAGTTCGGGCAACGCCGGCTGCTGGACCTTGGGCCGAGGCCGAAATCGCCAGTAGCGTGAGGCTTGCAGGCACAGCAGGACGTACGCGGGATACTCGTAGCGAGGCTGGATCATCGGGCTCACTGCAATCGTGATCAGATAGAGCCACAGAAGATACACGGGGTCATCTCTCAGCCTCAGCTTCTTGGTGAATATGAGGAGAGCGAAGAGCACGGTGATCAGAAATTGGTGAAACGTCACAAACAGCTGGTCATGCCAGTTGCCAAAGTCCTGCTGCCAATAATCGGAGAGGAAATAGCCTGGTGTGATGAAGTACCCCATCACATTCATGGCTATTTTGGGTAAAACAACTATTGGAAAACCGAAATGGCCTTGTATCTGATCGAGCATCCAGATGGTATGGCCGCCCTGTGCCTGGGCCAAGAGGCCCGCAATCAGAACGGGCGCTGCCTGATAGACCGCCGTATAGAGCACTGTGTATAGCAACACCGCGAGCATGATTCCGGTGAGCCGTTTCCCCCGAATCGGAGATATGCGGCTCTCGTAGGCAGCTAATAGCATCATGATGGCCGCTTGCTGCCAGCGCCCACCCAAGGAAATGAACACGGCGACGGCGAGCCACAGGGCACGGAATCGCTGAGCCTTCATGTACTTGACAAAAGCCACCACCCCGGTAATGGCAAAGATCTCCTTGTTCAACGTGATGACTGCAGAGATCAAGAGGGGGTTAAGCAGCAGCAGTGCCGTAAAGGTGGCTCGATCAAACTCCGGCATTGAGCCGACCATCCACAGCAGAAAGGCCAGCAACATCAGGTTTGAGATGAGGACTCCGCTGTCGGTCCGTAGCAGTTTCGCCTCGAGGACGGGTCCGAATGAAGAGCTGCCAGTCACCTGATGCTCTTCAGAACTGGGCGAGGAAGTGCTGATCGAGCCGCTTCTTACACCGGAGAGCTCCCAGTAGGCTCCCGAATCCGCTGCGACAACGGGTTGGAACCAAAAATCTGCCACCGGCGCGATCGTTTCAAAGAACAAGCCGATCGAGAAGAGCGCAAACAGAATCAGGGCGCCGATCACCAGCCACGCGGACACCGGCCTTGCCGCGAAAACTGAGGGCTGTCGATGTGCGGTTCCCCAGGCTTGCACACCGAGCTCTTCATTCGACATGACGTGGCGAGTCTGGCGGCTGATGCAAGGGTGCTTTGCAAGATTCAAGACTCTTTGCGTCAGTTATCATCCAACCATTCCATTCACCGGAAGTGAGGCGAAGTTTGCTGCGCGAAAATTCAGCGTCTGGTCTGAATCGCTTTCTAGCGATTGTATCAATGGTCGCGATATGGCTGCTGTTGTCTTTTCAGCAGATCCTCAAGATTGTCGGTTTCGGAAGAGGCGCGTTCCTCTGCGCCGTATTCCTCACATTGGCAGTCGCCGCGCTGGTGTGGATTCAGAGGAGAGAGAGGAGAAACGAGTGCAAGGAAGAGAGAAGGCTGGTGGCCGCCGCACTCACGGTGGGATGGCTCTTCGCTGCCTGCGCATATTTTGTATTGCACCCGCTTAGCCAGAAGCATGTCTTCGGCCCCGGCTCGGATCGAGAGAATGCAATTGAGCTTGCGTGTCGCGCGCTTCTCTCGGGCGACTTTCCTTACACTCATCTGACCTTTCTTCATCACCCGATCACACCCATGCCAGGAGCGTTGCTGCTGGCCTCGCCCTTCTATCTTGCCGGACATGTGGGGGTGCAGAACCTGGTTTGGCTGGGAGCATTCCTCATCTGGTGCTACTGGATCTTCGATGGGACCTGGTGGGCGGCTTGGTTTGCCTTCGTCTTCATCGTCGGCAATCCTTGCGTGATGCAGGATTTGGTTACCGGCGGAGACTTCTTCACCAACTTTGCGTATGTGGTGATCCTTTTAAGCTGTGTTGCGAGATCACTCTCGCATGCGCCGCGAAGTTCTGGTGCATGGGTTTCGCCGTTACTGCTGGGCGTTGCCTTATCCTCGCGCCCGATTTATGCGATTGTCTATCCGTGTCTCTTTGCGCTCGCCTGGCAGTCAGCCGGCAAAGTCGTCGCACTGAGAACGGTACTACTAACGGCGGTTGCGCAGCTTGGGGTTACGCTGCCGGTCTATTTGCGGGATCCGTCGCACTTTACGCCGTTCAATGTCGGCAGCAACGCGTATGCCCTCATTCCCAGCGGCCTTCACCCGGCAATTGCAGTGCTTATGGCGGGCCTGGCGATCGCTTCCGCTGCCTTCTTCGTGCGCGTGGATCTTCGCCGCATGCTGATCGTCCTGGGCATCGCCTTAACGGCAGTGACTCTCCCGCTCTTCATCGTCGACCGGATGTTCAGGCCGGAGCTCTTTCCACTAATCAATCTGATCTATTTGAGCCCCGGACTCTTTCTCCTCGTCCTAGGTGCAATCGAAAGCTTGCGCCCTGTCGCTCTGCCAATGGACAGCGAGCTGAAGCATTCGTAAGAATGCCTATATTGTTATTTCTTGGCACGTGCAAGCGTCCCGCTGTTCGGAAAGACTTCGCCGAGGCGGTTATGGCTTGCTGGCGAAGATGTTGCCGAGTCGGCGAATCTCCGCGCCGACTCCCCGCAGCTTCTCCTCGATCCGCTCGTAGCCGCGATCGATGTGATAAACGCGGTCGAGAATCGTCTCGCCCTCTGCCACCATCGCCGCCAGCACCAGCGACGCTGACGCGCGCAGGTCCGAACACATTACCGCCGCGGAAGAGAGCGGCGTCTTACCGCGGATCGTTGCTGTCCGCCCGTCCACTTTGATGTTCGCGCCCATGCGAGCCAGCTCCTGCACATGCATGAACCGGTTCTCAAAGATATTTTCGACCACAACCGAGGTTCCATCCGACTGCGTCGCCAGCGCCATGTACTGCGCCTGCATGTCGGTGGGAAAGCCGGGATACTCCTCTGTCGTGATGTCCGCGCCGCGCAGTGCTCCTTCGCTCCGGACACGGATCGAGTCGCCCTCGATGTCCAGCCGCACACCGCACTCCTGAAGCTTTGCAATTACAGAGCTTAGGTGAGCGGGGTTGCACTGTGTCACCTTCAGGTCGCCCCCGGTGATCGCTCCGGCAACCAGAAAGGTGCCTGCCTCGATGCGGTCGGGATTGATGCGATGGCGTGTGCCGTGCAGCTTCTCGACTCCCTGGACTCGGATCGTACTGGTGCCAGCCCCCTCAATCTTCGCGCCCATGGAGACCAGCATGGCTGCGAGATCGGTCACTTCCGGCTCCCGTGCGCAGTTCTCCAGCAGGGTCTCGCCGTCGGCCAGCACCGCTGCCATCAACAGGTCTTCCGTGCCGGTCACTGTGATCTTGTCGAACAGGATGTGTGCGCCCTTCAACCGCTCCGTGCGCGCCTCCAGGTAGCCATGCTCCTGGGTGATGGTGGCGCCCATCGCTTCGAGCCCTTTGATGTGCAGGTCAATCGGGCGGCCGCCAATGGCGCATCCCCCCGGCATGGCAACGCGCGCAATTCCTGTGCGGGCGATGAGCGGCCCGAGCACCAGCGACGATGCGCGCATGGTCTTGACGATCTCGTACTTGGCCACAGGATCCGAGAGTACGCGGCACGATATGGAGGTGCGATGTTGCGCCCTGCCGTAGCCAAGCTCCACCTCTGCACCCATGGAGACCAGCAGCTTGCGCTCCGTCTCGATATCCCGCACCTGCGGAATATTCTCGAGGATGACCTCGTCTTCGGTGAGGATGGCGGCAGCCATGCAGGGGAGAGCAGAGTTCTTCGCGCCGGAAACGCGAATTGAACCAAGCAGCGGATTACCGCCGCGAATGACGAACTTTTCCATGAAGCCGGGAACTCCTGAGAGCTTTGACTGCTGCTGATCTGCTCCCCAGTGTACGAAGGACGGAGCACACGTTCCAAGCATCTGACGCCTGGAATACCGGGAAGTTGTAGAAGAATGCATCCGGGTAGTATCGCCGGACGGTCCGGCCCGAGGCATTTCGCCGGGGCAATGGGTAGCCTTCTAAGCTGGTTCCTTTTGGCGTATGGAGGCCGTGCGGTAGCCGTGGTCGGCGAGCTGCTGCCCCATGGCCGCATACATCGACTCATCCCGCGGCTGCACGGTGGCGAGTCCGTCCACGTAACGGTTGTACATGCAGAACGCCGCCGCGATCAGGACCGTGTCGTGGATCTCGAGATCCGTGGCCCCTTGCTGGCGCGCTACGGCAATGGCGTCCGCGGTTACCTGCTTGCCTGACTTCTGCACCTGGCCGGCAATGGTCAGCAGCGCCTTCAGTTTGGCCGAGATCCCAGCAGAACCTGGATTGCTCTTCACCTCTTCCACCAACTTGGAGTCGCGCAGGTGAGCGGCGGCCGCTGCTCCGTGACTGGTCTGGCAGAAGTAGCAGTCGTTCTGCGCGGACACGTAGGTGGCGATCAGCTCCCGCTCACCGGGCGTCAGGCTGTTCGGTTCGTGCAGCAGTATATGGGCGAGCTCGCGCATCGGCTTTGCCGTCTCTGGCCGGAAAGCGAAGGCTCCTGTGATACCCGGCAGCCCCTCAGGCAGTGGTATGTGCGGCATATTCTGTCTCCTTCGCTTCGCTGTCCTTCATCGGCGCTCCTGCCCTGGTGAGGTACTGCTGACTTACCGTTACATAGCCAAGCTGCGCGACCTGCTTGCCGCGTTCCCGGTACATGGCCTCGTCCCGCGGCTGCTGCGTGGCAAGCCCGTCAACGTAGCGGTTGTACATGCAGAAGGCAGACGCAATCAGAACCGTGTCATGAATCTCCAGGTCCGATGCACCCATGGCGCGCGCATTCGCGATATCGTCAGCGGTCACCTGTTTGCCGCCGATCTGCACCTTGCCAGCGATGACCAGCAGCGCCTTCAGCTTGTCTGAGATGTTGGCGTGCTGGAAGTCCGCCTTCACTCGGGCCACCAGCTGCTCATCATCGTTCAGGCTGGCTGCGGCGATGGCGCCGTGGATGGTCTGGCAGTAGTAGCAGTCGTTCAGATAGGAGACGTAGGTGGCGATCAGCTCCCGCTCG
>JAOAPJ010000016.1 GCA_025462805.1 Acidobacteriaceae bacterium | reverse complement strand
AGGCCGTTCTCCTGGGCCATGGCAGCGGCGCGCCGGCCCAGCTCGGTCGGGGTCAAATAGTTGCCAGGCTCGTTGATGAGGATGCGGGCAAAGTTTTGCGACTCCGCGATGATGACGCCTTCTGCGTGTCCGGTGGCGTATTCGGCCTGGGCGGCACCCGCGGGCGCGATCAGAGAGACACTCTGCACGCTGCGATCCTTGCGATCGGAGCGGTAGGTGTCGGAGTCGTAATCGGCCACGACGACGGCCTCTGCGGCGGTGCGGGCGGTGGCGGCAGCAGGGAACTCGGTTGCAGCGGGAAGCAGCAGGGCGAGCGAGCGAATGGAGCGCGGCTTGGCGAAGCGCACCGCGGCGCCAGCGGCCTTGCGCAGCTCGGCGAGCGTTGGCTTGGCAAGGCCCACGATCAGCAAGCGGGCCGCCTTCAGGCCTGCGGGCTGGTGCAGCAGCAGCGTCTCACCGCTACCGCCGGCAAACTCGCGGTCGCTGATGGCCTTGGCTGCGGCGGCGGTGATCGCCGGATCAGAGACCAGTAGCTCGATCTGGGGTGCGCGTTGCGGGTCTGACTTGTCCTTCTTGTCGGCCTTGTTTACAGCGAACGCAACCAGCATCTCGGCGTCGATGGATGCGGGTGCAAGGGACAACAGTTCTGTCTTCATGATTCTCCTGATGGGCGGGAATGGTTGCCGGAGCGGCTGTTCTAAGCAGTGGCGGCGCGGCTTTGGCTGCGCACGATGGCAGCGCGGGCTTCGCGGTCGGCCTCGCGGCGCTTGACGGTCTCGCGCTTATCCCAGTCCTGCTTGCCCTTGGCTATGGCGAGTTCGCACTTGACACGGCCGTTGCGGAAATAAAGTCGAGTGGGGATGAGCGTGTGGCCTTTGATCTGCGTCTTCCCCTCAAGTTTCTTCAATTCTTCCCGCTTCAACAAGAGCTTCCGTGTGCGAACGGCCTCGTGGTTGCTGGCATTGCCGTGGGAATAGGGACCGATATGAGCATTCAGCAGAAACGCCTCGCCATCCTTGATCAACCCGTAGGCATCTTTCAGGTTGGCGTTGCCTTCGCGGATGGACTTGACCTCTGTCCCACGCAGGACGACACCGGCCTCGTAGCGGTCGAGCAGGAAGTAGTTGTGGCCTGCGGCGCGGTTCACGGAGGCATCGCGTGCACCGGCAGCGACGGGATCACGGTCTTTGGGCTTTTTCGGGGTTGCCGCGACGGTGTGGCTGGTCTGGCGGGACATGGACGTAAGTCTCATCGTAACACGCAGATTAAGGGGCTTATGCAGGTCCACGGGGACTACGCCTTGCTTTGTTATAATCGCGCTTCAGCGAGCCAGCTCTCTTGAAGGTGAGGCGCCAGTCCCTCATAGCGTCTTCGCCGAAACCATCAGGAGTGCCAACCAACTTCGTGTGCGGTGGTTCGCGTAGCATGCACACCGTCGCTTCTTTCATCCATGGAGTTTCATGAACCGACGCAAACAACGCTGGACCTTGCTCGTCCTTCTTCTACTGACACCAGCGGCGTTCCTGCCCGTGCTGCATGCGCGCGGCAAGTCCGCCAAGGAGCTGTACAAGGAAGGGCGCGCGGCCGAAGCGAAGGACGACTACCTGGCTGCGTACGAGGCCTATGCGCAGGCCTTCAAGAAGGACCCAAACAACCTTTACTACAAGACCAGCTACCAGCGAATGCGCTTCACGGCGGCCGCGGTGCATACGCATCTGGGTGAGAAGCTGCGTGACCAGGGGGACATGACCGGCGCCCTGACGGAGTTCATGCGCGCCCTGGAGATTGATCCCAGCAACGAATTGGCGCAGCAGGATATCAAGGCGATCAAGGAGAAGATCGCCGGAACACCGACGGGGGAGACCTCGATCACGCCGCAGAATATGTCGCCGCTGAACGATGTCGGTTCACCGGCCGAGTTGAAAGCGGTGTCGAGCGAGCCAATCACCATCCACGCCTTCGAAGACTCGAAGGTGATCTATCAGACGGTGGGGAAGATCGCCGGCATCAACGTGCTGTTCGATCCGGATTACACGGGCAAGCGGGTGCAGGTGGACCTGCAGAACGTGTCGCTGCTGGATGCGCTGCACATCATCGGCGTGATCACGAATACCTTCTGGCGCCCGGTCACGAACAATACCATCTTCGTGGCGCAGAACACGCGCGCCAAGCGCACGGAGCTGGATGGCCAGGCGGTGCAGACCTTCTACCTGTCCAACGCTTCGCAGACCAACGACCTGAACGATATCCAGACGGCGCTGCGCAACGTGATCACGAACGGCAAGCTGTACGCGGTGCCCAGTCAGAACGCCATCGTGATGCGCGCGACGCCGGACGAACTGCTGCTGGCGCGCAAGCTGATTGACGACCTGGACAAGGCGAGGCCCGAGGTGGTGGTGGATGTCGCGGTGCTCGAGGTGAATCGGACCCACGAGCGGAACCTTGGCATCATCCTGCCGCAACAGTTCACCGCGTCGCTGCAGGGCAGCACTACGTCGACTTCCAGCACCTCTACAACAGGCACGACGACGGGCACCACAGGCACCACTACCACGAACAACGGGCTGACCCTGAACACACTGGGCAACCTGAACAGCAACAATGTAGCGGTGACGGTGAGCACAGCAACCGCCAACCTGCTGCTGACCGACAGCGATACGCGCGTGCTGCAGAATCCGCGCATCCGCGCGACAGACGGGCAGAAGGCAGACCTGAAGGTCGGCTCCAAGATCCCGATCGCCACAGGTTCCTTTCAGACCGGCGCGGCCACCTCTACCGTGAGCTCGCTGGTCAACACGCAGTTCCAGTATCAGGATGTCGGTGTGGAGATCGAGATCACACCGGTGATCCACTACAACCACGACGTGACGCTGAAGTTGAAGCTCGCGATCACGCAGCAGAACGGCACGGTTCCGCTGAGCGGCATCAACGAGCCCATTTTCAGTCAGCGCACCGTTGACCAGACGATCCGGTTGAAGGAGGGGGAGGCCAGCATCATGGGCGGGCTGCTGCAGCAGAGCCTGACCAACAGCTTCTCCGGCACACCGGGGCTGGCGCAGATTCCGCTGTTGAAGTACCTGTTCAGCAACACCGACAAGACGACTTCCCAGGACGAGATCGTCTTCATGCTGGTGCCGCACGTGGTGCGGGGCGAAGAGCTGAACCCGCTCAACCTGCAGGAGATTGATACCGGCACAGGCACGAGTATCTCGCTGCGGCGTATCGGCACGGTCCGGGTTCCGGCGGCGGCCGTGGAAGGAACACCCGCCGCGGCTCCGGCTACTGGCTCGCAAAACGCTCCGGGCTCCCAGAACGGCGCACCAGGATCTGGGGCGCAGACTGGCGCTGCGGCGAACCCTGCTGCACCGCAGACTCCGGACCAAGCCATGCAGCAGGCCTCCAACGCGGCCAATGCGGCTCCGGTATCGGTAACGCTGGCGGCTCCGCCGACGCCGCCCGCGGTGGGCTCGAACTTCCAGGTGGCGGTAAATGTCTCGGGAGGGACGGACGTCTTCTCCGTGCCGCTGCAGGTGCAGTACGACCCGGCGAAGCTGACGCTGATCAATGTGGACTCCGGTCCGTACCTGACGCATGACGGCCAGACGGTGGCGCTGGTGCATCGGGATGACGGATCGGGCGGCGTGGCCATCTCGGCCTCGCGTCCGCCCGGGGTCGCCGGCGTGAGCGGATCGGGCCAGATGTGCGTCCTTACATTCCAGGCCAAGGCTGCCGGTGACAGCATCGTGAGCGTCACCAAGGCTGCGGCGCGGGACAGCAAACAGCAGGCGCTGCCAGTGATCACGTCGGGGACCATTGTCCACGTCCAATAGGTGGGAGCGCCTGAGGTCGTAAGGAAAGGTATGATTCGCAGTCTGAATTCGCATGGGACCCGCTCCGGTATGGGGCGCGAGGCTGGCCTGACGCTGGTCGAACTGATCGTGACGGTGGCGATTCTGGGATTCCTGGCTTCGGCAGCGGTGCCCCTGGCGCGCTGGAATATCAAGCGGGTGAAGGAGCGGGAGCTGCGGACAGACCTGTGGCAGATGCGCAAGGCGATCGATGCCTACAAGGACGCGGCCGACAAGGGCGGCATCCAGACCAAGGTCGATAGCCAGAACTATCCGCCGGATCTGGAGACGCTGGTGAAGGGTGTCGAGATCCAGGGCAAGAAGGTGCGCTTCCTGCGCCGTGTTCCAGCGGACCCCATGACCGGCAAGCAGGAGTGGGGCCTCCACTCCATGCAGGATGACCCCACGGGAGATTCGTACGGCGGCCAGAGTGTTTTCGACGTGTACTCCAAATCGCAAGGGACGGCCTTGAACGGAACCAAGTATGCGGAGTGGTAGGCGCCGCGGCAACGCTGGCCGAACCGGCGAGGCAGGCTTCACGCTGATTGAGCTGATGATCGTGATGTTGATCATCGCGATTTTGGCTGCGGTTGCCATCCCGTCCTACCTCGCTTCGGTGAAGTCAGCCAAGGAGGCGGTGCTGAAGGAAGATCTTCATGTGCTGCGTGGCGCCATCGATGCCTACACAGCCGACAAGGAGAAGGCTCCGCAATCCCTGGACGACCTGGTGCAGGCTGGCTACCTGCGCAAGATCCCAGTAGACCCGATGACCCACAGCGAGACCACCTGGGTGACGGCGACGGACGATACCCTGCAGAGCACGGAGCAGACGGAGCCTGGCGTGAACGACGTGCATAGTGGCTCCGCGGACACCGGGACAGACGGTCAACCGTATTCGGCCTGGTGACTGATTTTCAGCCGCATCTAAACGGCACAATGCATGATGCAGGGCGATCTGCCCCTTTCAACCCACAGACCGCAATGCCGACTGTAGAGCGTGTTCGCCTGCATTACGGCCCGCTGTGCGCCGCCGGTCAGACGCACTTCGGAGCCAGCGCGCTGGGCGGCCGATTGCTCCTGGTCGATGGCTTGGCGGGGGAGGGCGACGCGTTGCTGCTGGCGGCGAGCATTGCCGGGGCGGCGTCGCTGGTGCTGGAGCGCGACGCCGAGACGGTGCGCTATGCGGTGCGGAATGGCATCGTGGATTTCGCCGTGACGACGCTCGATGAAGCGCTGCGCATCCTGAAGAACGAGGTGCGTAAGCAGCAGCCCATCACCGTGCTGCTGGAGCAGTGTCCCGCGGCCTC
>JAOAPJ010000116.1 GCA_025462805.1 Acidobacteriaceae bacterium | reverse complement strand
TCGGGAGGCGCGCTCTGCGGGGGTGGAACTTCTGTGATCGCCATGCTGTGAAGAGCCCGGACGCGGTCTGGCACCTGGAGACCAGGAATCCGCACCGAAGTGTGTCCAGCTATTGTCTCACTCCCGGAGGCTCGGGCAAGCAGGATGAACGTGGTCCTGGTTACCCCTTTTGAGCTCACCCGTCCGCGACACCTCCGCCGTTTAATGCCGCTTGGTAGCAGCAGAGTCCCCATGACACACTGGGAGCAGCGCTCGCGGGACGCCGGGAGTATTCAGTGCGGCGATCCCTAGCGCCTCCCGAGGGCCAGACTGGCAGCAAATGCCCAGCACACTCGACAAGGTACGGCGCAGCAGGCCCCGCAAGGGCAGTGAGTCGATCGACGACTATCTGAAGGCGATCTTCGCGCTCGGCGGCGCCGAGGGCCGCCGCGTCGGCAGCACCGCGCTGGCCGAGCGGCTAAAGGTGGCTCCCGCCTCCATCACCAACATGCTGCAGAAGCTCGCCGCTGCGGAGAGCTCACTGGTGGAGTACGAGCGGCACCGGGGCGTGCGGCTCTCGGCCTCGGGCCGCCGCCGTGCCCTCGAGATCGTGCGTCACCACCGGCTGATCGAGACATTTCTCCATCGCATGCTGAACTACAACGTCGATGAGTTGCATGAAGAGGCGGAGCGGCTGGAGCACTTCATCTCCGAGCGGTTCGAAGCACGCATTGATGCCAAGTTGGGACACCCGGAGCAGGACCCGCATGGCTGTTGCATTCCCGCGCTTGATGGCACCATGCCGGCCTGCCATCGCGTGTCGTGCAGCTGTCCGGAGTGAGGCTTAAGCCGGGCTAAACCGGGCCAGCCAATCGCCGTTACAATCGAGCGATGCGTTCTGCACTACCAGAGCCTGCACGGGCGGTGGTCCTGACCATCAGCGACTCGCGCACCCGCGGGGAGCGTCGGGACATCTCGGGCCCTGCGGTTGCCGCCGCACTGCAGGCTGCTGGGTTCTCCGTCACCGGTCCTCACCTGGTGGCGGATGAGCAGCCGCTGATCGAAGCAGCTCTGCGGCAGCATGCCGCCCATTCTGAGCTGATTGTGACGACGGGGGGCACGGGCATCGCCCCGCGCGACGTGACACCAGAGGCCACACGCGCCGTCTGCGATCGGGTTCTCGATGGATTCGCGGAGCGGATGCGGGCCGCCGGCGCGCGCCAAACCCCGCTCGCCGCCCTCAGCCGAGCTATCTCGGGTACCTGTGGGCGCACGTTGATCGTGAACCTCCCGGGGAGTCCGGAGGGCGCTGTCACCTCGCTGGAGTCGGTCTCGGACCTGATCCCTCACGCGCTGATGTTGTTGAGCGGGGCGGATGCGCATGTGGACCCGAACGGAGCGGCGCCAAGGTGACCGGAGGCGTCGGTGGGTTTATCGGCAAATGGCTTCTGCGTTACAAGACCTTCGTCTTCGGCGTTCTGGCACCGCTCGGCTTCTGGGGGCTGGGGTTGATCTCGGCCATCGACTCCGGTGCGATCCCGACCCCGGTGCCGATGGACGTGATCATCTCGACTTACGTATGGAATGACAAGCGGCATGCATTCCTCTATGTCTTGATGGCTGCCATTGGATCGGCCGTGGGCGGGCTGCTGCCGTTCCTGCTGGGTCGCGCCGGGGGCGAACTGTTTCTGCTACGCCGCATCGACCGCGCCCGCTATGAGGCGATGATGGCGCGATTCGAGAAGCAGGAGTTCCTTGCGATGGCCATCCCCTCCGCACTGCCGCCGCCGACGCCATGGAAGGCCTTTGCGTTCGGTGCGGGAGTCTTCGAGATGCGGATTGCGAACTTTATGCTGGCTGTTTTCGTCGGCCGCATGGTTCGTTTCGGCGTCGAGGCGATCCTGACCGTGAAATACGGGCCAGAGATCGTGAAGGTGGCGGGCCAGCTCTTCACTCATCACATGGTGGCGACCGTTTCTGTGTTGGGTGTGCTGCTGTGCATCCTGCTGGTCTGGATGCTGCGCCACTGGTTCCGCAGGTCAGGCGACGGCGGAGTCACGGCGGCTAATGCGGATGAATCCGAGCCACGGCGGCGCAGGCTTCCCTGGCAATAAAGAAGCCCGGCGCTTGCCGGGCCTCCTGGTGTCACTAAGTCAGTTTGCGGCGCTCTTTAGACGGTGGCTGGCTTGCTCACTGCCAGCTTCGCCGTCTTGACTAGAGCGGAGAAGGCTGCGGCGTCGTTCACGGCGAGATCGGCCAGGATCTTGCGATCCAGTTCGATGCCGGCCTTCTTCAGGCCGTTGATGAACTGCGAGTAGCTGGTGCCGTTCTGCTTTGCGGCGGCGGAGATGCGGACAATCCAGAGGGAGCGGAACTGGCGCTTCTTCTGCCGGCGGCCGCTGTAGGCAAACTTCAGGCCACGCTCGACCGCTTCCTGGGCTGCCTGGTAGAGCTTCGATTTAGTAAGGAAGTAGCCGCTTGCCCTCTTCAGGATCTTTTTGCGGCGGGCAAGCCGTTTGGTTCCACGTTTGACGCGGGGCATATGGTTGGTTCTCCTTTGCGTGTTTCGTTATGCGGCTGGAGGCAGGAGGCAATGCCCGGGTGGGCGGCTGCTGTTGGACCTCTTCACTCGCTCATCGCTCTGGCTTTCGGTACTGCACGGGCGCTCGGGGAACGCTCTGCCCCGGCCCATCCGAAATCAGGCGTACGGGATCATGCGCAGTACCTTGGGCAGATCGGCCTCGGAGACCAGGACCGTGCCACCGAGGTGGCGCTTGGTCTTGTTTTCCTTTGAGGTCAGAATGTGGCGCATCTTGGTCTGGCCACGGAGCACTTTGCCCGTACCAGTCTTCTTGAAGCGCTTGGCTGCGCCCTTGTGTGTCTTCAGCTTAGGCATGGATATCCTGTCAAAATCGCCGGTTGGGCGACTTCAGCCAGTATAGCGGAAGTCATGCAGGAGCGGAACCCGCCGCGTCCGCGCCGCCCCGGCTGCGCTTCGTGTACCGAACAGAACACCCAAGATGGCCTGGACGGTCTTGGCAAGCGCTGTCGCGGTCGCGCTGGTGCCAGCGAGCGGTGCCGATGTCGACCGAGGTCCAGCGTAGCGCCGCTCCTATCGTGATCGTCTCAATTGATCCTGTTGACACATTGGACGTATCAGAACTTTCGTTTTAAACCTGGGACTCATAGCAAAAAACCGGGGGGTGCCATGTCGGACGTGGTGGTGCGGGAGTTTGAGCCCGGGGATGGGGAGGCGTTTCGCGAGCTGAATGTCGAGTGGATCGAGCGCTATTTCAAGCTGGAGCAGAGTGACCGCGACATGCTGTGGCATCCGCAGGAGGCCATTCTCGACAAGGGCGGCCGCATTCTGATGGCGGTGCGCGATCGCGTGCCGGTGGGCTGCTGCGCACTGATCGCCATGGGGACTCGCGAGTACGAACTGGCCAAGATGGCGGTGGCAGCCGCGGAGAGGCGCAACGGCATTGGGCGCAAGCTGATGAGCGCGACCATCGAGTTGGCCGAAAGGATCGGCGCACGGCGGCTGTTTCTTGGCACCAATCGCGTCCTCACCAGCGCGATTGCGCTGTATGAGTCCATGGGCTTCGAACATCTGCCGCCAGAGCTTGCGCCGCGGGGGTACTACGAACGGGCGAATGTATACATGGAGCGCTTGCTCGGGTCGGCACGCGGGCCAGCAGTGGATGACCAGCCCACGACCGTCGACCCGTTGCGCGAAGCCGTGCTGCGCACTGCCGCGCCTGCCGATCTCGACGCCATTCGCGACCTGATCGCTGCGTCTGTCCGCGGGCTACAACACGAGTACAGCGAAAGGCAGCGCGAGCAGGCGCTGGTCTCTGTCTTTACTCCGGACACGCAACTCATCGCAGACGGCACCTACTTCGTCCTGGAGGGGCAGGACGGATCGCTCGCGGCGTGCGGCGGCTGGAGCTGGCGGAAGACGCTCTATGGCGGGGACCACCACCATGCCTCGCGCGACGCCGACACCCTTGATCCTGCAACCGACGCGGCGAAGGTCCGGGCCTTCTTCGTACACCCTGCATGGTCGCGACGCGGTCTGGGCACGCGGCTGCTCCATGCGTGCGAGCAGGCCGCATGGGAGGCCGGCTTTCGTCGGTGCGAGATGGGCGCAACGCTCAGCGGCGTACCGCTGTATGAACGTCACGGCTATCGCCGGGTGGCGGACATCCGGGTCGACTTACCGGGAGGCGAACGCCTGCCCATCGTCCGGATGGAGAAGGTGCTGCCGGCCGTGCAGGTGGCCTAGGACTGCTGGCCTTAGGACTGCGCCGTTGCCTGGGGTGTGGCTGCCGGTGCTCCCTGTGCGGTGGGCGGCTTCGGGGCGGGCTTGACCACCCGTTGCGACTCGGACTTCTTGCCTGGGGCCAGGATGGCGTGCAGCGTGGTGCCTTCCATGCGCGGCATGAACTCCACAATGCCGGTCTCGCCCATGTCCTGGATCAGGCGGTTGATGATGGCATAACCCAGCTCGCGGTGGGCCATCTGGCGGCCTTTGAACCGCAGAGAGGCCTTGACCTTGTCCCCTTCATTCAGGAAGCGGACTGCCTGGTTCTTCTTGGTCTGGTAGTCGTGCTCGTCCACGGTGACGGAGAACTTGACCTCCTTCACCACGATCACTTTCTGCTTCTTGCGCGCGGCGCGGTCGCTCTTGTCCTTCTCGTAGAGGAACTTGCCGTAGTCCTGAATACGGCAGACCGGCGGAACGGCGTTGGGAGAGACTTCTACCAGGTCCAGTCCACGCTCACGGGCGATCTTGAGGGCTTCAAAGGGCTGCATGATGCCGAGTTGTTCGCCTTGATCGTCGATCACGCGGACTTCGCGTGCGCGGATGCGTTCATTGGTGCGGATAAAGGACTTGGCTGAGCGTTTATCGAGTGCTATGGGATCCTCCAAAGTGATGCGAGGGGCGCACCCTCGCGGGTCGAGTATAACATCCGTCCTAAACTGGGATGGCGCGCCAAGCTGCGGCGCTGCTATTTTTCGAGCCCTCCTCAGCAGATACGGCGACCCATAGCATCTGGTTCGCAGAAAATCGCCCGGCCACTTCGAGGTGAAGAAAGTTGTCGGTCACCGCCGGCGTCACGCAGCGACTCTCCTGCTCCGGTTTTGGTTTGAGCGTCACAACGGAGAGCCGCTGCTCTTGCACACGATTGCGAAAAGCAGCGTTCTTGTCGTTTGCCAGGGCGCGCAGCCGTGCCATGCGGTTGCGGACGACCTCACCGGCTACAGGGTGCTCGCGATGCAAGTGCCAGGCAGCAGTGCCGGGGCGAGCGGAGAAGGGGAAGAGGTGCAGGTAGGTGAACGGCTGCTGTGCGATGAAGCGGTAGCTCTCTTCGAACAGTGCGTCCGTCTCTCCGGGAAATCCGACCATGACGTCGGCACCGATGGCTGCTTCTGGCATCGTCTCGCGGATGGCGGCCAGCTTCTCTGCGTAGTGCCACGGCCGATAACGGCGGTGCATGCCGCGAAGGATCGCATCCGCGCCGGACTGCAACGGCAGATGCGCGTGGCGGGCGAGCCGGGGGCCGCTACTCGCCGTGTTCTCGGCGCCATGTTCGCGATAAAGGGCGAGCAGGTCGGCGCTCCAGTCCATGGGCTCGACGGAGCTGATGCGCAGACGCGGCAGGCTGGTCTCGTTCAGGATGGCGGCCACCAACTCCTCGAAGCGCGCGAATGGATCGAGGTCGCGGCCCCAGCGTCCCAGGTTGATGCCGGAGAGCACCAACTCTTTCCCGCTCGCATCGACGAAGCGATGCACGCGGTCGAGGATGG
>JAOAPJ010000100.1 GCA_025462805.1 Acidobacteriaceae bacterium | reverse complement strand
AACGGCGATCTTTCGAAGAAGATCACCGTGGACGTGCGCGGCGAGATCCTGCAGCTCAAGGAGACGCTGAACACGATGGTCGAGCAGTTGCGCTCCTTCGCGGCCGAGGTGACGCGCGTCGCTCGCGAGGTGGCGATCGAAGGACGACTCGGCGGTCAGGCCAACGTGCCGGACGTCGCCGGCACCTGGAAGGACTTAACCGACTCGGTCAATGCCATGGCCGGCAACTTAACGGCTCAGGTGCGCAACATCGCCGAGGTGACCACGGCCGTGGCCCGCGGCGATCTCTCGCGCAAGATCACGGTGGACGTGAAGGGCGAGATCCTCGAGCTCAAGAACACCATCAACACCATGGTCGACCAGCTCAACGCCTTCGCCGCCGAGGTGACCCGCGTGGCCCGCGAGGTCGGCACCGAAGGCAAGCTGGGGGGACAGGCCAAGGTCTCCGGTGTGGCTGGTACGTGGAAGGACTTGACCGACAACGTCAACGTGATGGCGGCCAACCTGACTGAGCAGGTGCGCGGCATCGTGAAGGTGGTGACAGCGGTCGCCAACGGTGTGCTCACCCAGAAGCTGACGGTGAACGCGAAGGGCGAAGTTGCGGCGCTTGCCGACACGATCAACAACATGACGGATACGCTGGCCACCTTCGCCGACCAGGTGACCACCGTGGCTCGTGAGGTCGGCGTGGAAGGCCGGCTCGGTGGACAGGCCAACGTGCCCGGCGCCGCCGGTACCTGGCGCGATCTCGTGGCGAACGTGAACCTGCTCGCCGATAACCTGACAAACCAAGTGCGCGCGATCGCCGAAGTCGCCACAGCCGTGACCAAGGGCGACCTAACCCGCTCCATCCAGGTGGAGGCGAGCGGCGAGGTCTCCGAGCTCAAGGACAACATCAACACCATGATCAACAATCTTCGTCTGACGACGGAGCGCAACACCGAGCAGGACTGGCTGAAGACCAACCTGGCCCGCTTCACCGGCATGCTGCAGGGCCAGCGCGAACTAACCTCGGTGGGCCGCATGTTGCTGAGCGAACTGGCACCGCTGGTGAACGCGCAGCAGGGCCTGATCTACCAGATGGACTCCGAAGAGGACGGCAGCATGGTGCTGCTCTCCGCCTATGCCAACGCACCGGACGGGCACCTGGAACGGCTGGGGATCGGTGAGGGGCTGGTCGGGCAGTGCGCCGCCGGAAAGCATCAGATCTTCCTCTCCGACGTGCCGAAGACGGCGGTGCCGATCCGCTCGGGACTCTTCGAAGCCGTGCCGCAGAACATCATCGTGCTGCCGGTGCTCTTTGAGGATCGGGTCAAGGCGGTCATCGAGCTCGCGACCATCAACAACTTCACTGCGTCGCACCTCGCCTTCCTCGAGCAATTGACGGACAGCATCGGCATCGTGCTGAACAGCATCGAGGCCACCATGCAGACCGAGTCGCTGCTGAAGCAGTCGCAGCAGCTGGCGACCGAGCTGCAGTCGCAACAGAAGGAACTGCAGCAGACGAACGAGCAGTTAGCGCAGAAGGCGCAGGAGCTAGCCGAACAGAACCGCGAAGTCGAGTTGAAGAACCAGGAGATCGAACAGGCGCGTATGGCGCTCGAGGAGAAGGCGAAGGAGCTGGCCCTGACGTCGAAGTACAAGTCCGAGTTCCTGGCCAACATGTCGCACGAGTTGCGGACACCACTGAACAGCATCCTGGTACTGGGCCAGCAGCTCACCGATAACCCGGACGGCAACCTCACGCCGAAGCAGGTGGAGTTCGCGCGCACTATCCACGGCGCCGGCACCGACTTGCTCACCCTGATCTCGGACATCCTCGACCTGTCGAAGATCGAGTCGGGCACGGTCTCGGTCGAGGCCGAGGAGGTCTTCTACGCCAGCCTGCTCGACATGATTGCGCGTCCGTTCACGCATGAGGCCGAGCGCAAGAAGCTCACCTTCGAGGTACGAACCGACCCCTCGCTCAACCGCAGCCTGGTCACCGACTCCAAGCGTCTGCAGCAGGTGCTCAAGAACCTGCTCTCGATCGCCTTCAAGTTCACCGAGCAGGGTGGCGTGGCGCTGGCGGTGAAACCGGCGACCAGTGGCTGGAGAGAGGACCACCCGGTCCTCAGCAAGGCACCCTCAATCATCGCGTTCGAGGTCACGGACACGGGCATCGGCATCCCGCAGGAGAAGCAGAAGATCATCTTCGAGGCGTTCCAACAGGCGGACGCCGGCACCAGCCGCAAATACGGCGGCACCGGTCTGGGGCTGGCAATCAGCCGCGAACTGGCGAGCCTGCTGGGCGGCGAGATCCAACTGCGCAGCGTTCCGGGCCAGGGCAGCTCGTTCACGCTGTACCTGCCCAGCACGTATGTCGGGGCAGCGACCGGCTCGATCCGGGCAGCCAATGCCGACGTGGCGGCCAGTGAGAAGGTCCTCCAACTTGCGAACGTTGCCCTGTCCGAGCAGATCAGCGAGCGCATCGAGGACGATCGCGAGACCATCTTCCCGGGCGATCGCGTGCTGCTGATCGTGGAAGACGACCCGCATTACGCGCGTGTGCTGTTGGGACTCTCACGCGACAAGGGCTTCAAGGTCCTGGTCGCCACGCGCGGCGCTGAGGCGCTGGCGCTAGCGCGCGAGTTCCATCCCACCGCCGTCTCGCTCGACGTATTCCTCCCAGACATGCTCGGCTGGACCGTGCTGAACCATCTGAAACAGGACCCGCAACTGCGGCACATCCCCGTGCAGATGCTGACGCTGGACGAGGACTGGCGGCATGGGCTCTCCCGTGGCGCCTTCTCCTTCGTTACCAAGCCCGCCACCAAGGAGGGTCTGGATGCTGCGTTGGGGCGCATCCGCGAATATGTTGCCCCACGCCGCAAGCGTCTCCTGGTGGTCGAGGACAATCCTGCCGAGCAGCTCAGCATCAGCGCGCTGCTTGGTCACGACGACATCGATGTCACCATCGCCGAAACGGGCGAACAGGCGCTTTCGCTAGTGCAGGTCGGAGCCTTCGACTGCGTGGTCCTGGACCTGAAGCTTCCCGATATGACCGGCTTCGACGTGCTGGAACGGCTCGCCGGGAGCCCCAGTCTTGCCCAGCTCCCGGTGGTAGTCTTCACCGGGAAAGAGTTAACCTTTGAGGAGGACGCCCGCCTACATACGCTGGCGCGCAGCGTGGTGGTGAAAAACGTGGAGTCGCCGGAGCGGCTGCTGGATGAAACAGCGCTGTTCCTGCACCGCGTGATTGAGAACCTGCCGCCGGAGAAGCGCAGGATGCTCGACCGGCTGCACAGCTCCGACGAAGCTCTGGTCGGGAAGAAGGTGCTGGTGGTGGACGATGATGTTCGCAACATCTTCGCCCTTAGCAGCGTGCTGGAGCGGCGCGGCATGACAGTTATGACGGCGGGCACAGGACGCGAGGCAATCACCACGCTCGAGTCCACGCCAGACGTGGCCATCGTATTGATGGACATCATGATGCCTGAGATGGATGGTTACGAGACCATGCAGGTGATCCGGCGCCAGCCACAGTTCAGCCGCCTGCCTATCATTGCCCTGACAGCCAAGGCCATGAAGGGAGACCGCGAAAAGTGCCTGGAAGCGGGGGCATCCGAGTATATGGCGAAACCGGTGAATACCGATCAGCTGCTCTCCGGGTTGAGAATGTGGCTGCATCGGTGAGGGGTGCGTGGCGAGGTGGAATCCTATGGGGTCTCCTGAAGAGGGCTAGGCATGAACAGCAGTGACAGAGTCAACATCCTGATGGTCGATGACCAGCCCGCCAAGCTGCTCAGTTATGAAGTGATCCTGAGAGAGCTGGGCGAAAACCTGATTGCGGCCTCGTCGGGTAAGCAGGCGCTCGAGCTCCTGCTGAAGACCGATGTTGCCGTGGTCCTGATGGACGTCAGTATGCCGGACATCAATGGCTTCGAACTGGCCGACATGATCCGGCAGCACCCTCGCTTCCAGAAGACGGCCATTATCTTCATCTCTGGCGTCCACATGTCGGATATGGATCGCATTCGTGGCTACGAGCGGGGTGCGGTCGACTATATCTCTGTCCCGGTCGTGCCGGATCTGCTTCGCGCCAAGGTTACTGTCTTCGCCGAACTCCATCGCAAGACCCGCCAGCTCGAGAATCTTAACCAGGAGCTGGAGGAACGGGTCGCCGCCCGTAACGAAGATCTGCGCCGCCTCAATCAGCAGTTGAAACAGCGCGTGACCGAGTTGGAGACGATCATGCAGGTGCTGCCTGTGGGGGTTGCCGTCGCGCAGGATCCCGAATGCCGGGGCGTGACCGGCAATGCCGCGTTGAATGAGCTGCAGGGTTTTCTCCGTGGGTCCATGCCATCTGCAGATACCAGCGGCCGGACCGGCGTGCTCGAGAATGTCTATCGGGATGGGCGGCCGGTGCCGGCCGAGAAGCTGCCGCTGCAACAGGCGGCCGCCAGCGGCACTCCAGTGGAGAGTGTCGAGCTCGAGATTCGCAATGCCGATGGGACCTCGACGTGGTTGCTGAGCAGTGCGGATCCGCTTCTCGATGAAGACGGCAGCGTGCGCGGCGCAGTCGGTGCTTTCTATGACGTCACCAGCCGCAAACGCATGGAAGACACCCTGCGCGAGCGGGCCGATTTGCTGGAGCTTGCCTCAGAAGCCATCATGGTCCGCGATCTGGATGGCAACGTACGTTTCTGGAACTCTGGTTCGGAGAACCTGTACGGATGGTTGCGCCACGAGGCGATCGGGCGCGACCTGCACGATCTGCTGCACACCGAGTTCCCCATCACACGGGCCGATATGGAACGTGAGCTGCTGGAGGCCGGTTCCTGGTCTGGCAACCTGGTGCAGCGGACGAAAGATGGCCGCGAAGTGATCGTTGCCTGCCGGAAGAGCATGAATACCGATCGCAAGGCGGTGCTCGAGATCAATCACGACATCACCCGGCAGATGGAAGTGGAAGAGACACTGCGCCGGGCTGAGAAGCTTGCGGCCATGGGCCGCGTCGCCGGCATCGTCGCGCACGAAATCAACAACCCGCTCGATGCGGTGACAAATACCTTCTATCTCCTGCGCGACCACCCATCCCTCGATGAGAATGCGCGATACCTTGCCCGCATGGGCGAACAGGAATTGGGCCGCATCTCGCACATCACCAAGCAGACGCTGAGTTTCTACCGGGAAAGCAGTGAGCCGGTGCTGCTCTCGATCGCCGATGTGATCGATGATGTGCTCGAGCTGCAGTCGCGCGTGCTGCAGCTCAATACCATCCGCCTCCAGAAGGATTACCGCTGCCGCGGTCTCATGCACGGCTTTCCCGGTGAGCTGAAGCAGGTCTTTCTCAACCTGATCGGCAATGCCATTCAGGCTACTCCTGCGGGCGGACGCATCCGTGTGCGCCTGCACGATCCGGTGCGGCGCGGCAAACGGACCGGCACCTTCATCAGCATCTGCGATACCGGGGCCGGTATCTCCGCGGAACATGCGCGTCGGCTGTTCGAACCCTTCTTCACCACCAAGGCGGCGAAGGGTACCGGACTGGGCCTTTGGATCAGCAAGGGGATCATTCAGAAGTACGAAGGCACGATTGAATTCCGCAGTCTGAAGCTCTCCTCCGGGAATGTTACGTGCTTCAGCATCTTTATACCCGGCACCGTTTCGCAAGTCAGGACGCCGGAGCTGCTCGATTATGTCAAGGCGGCAGAGAGTAAGTGACTACAGGAGACCCAGTTGTGCCCCAGAAGATAATCATCCTCTGTGTGGATGATGAAGAGAATGCGCTGATTCTCAGGCGCCTGGTGCTTGAAAAGTCGGGCTTCGAGGTATTGACCGCAAACTCTGCGCGTGAAGCACAGGAGGTGCTTGCGACCCGGTCCGTCGACCTGATCCTCTCGGATCAACTGATGCCAGGCATCACCGGCACGGAGCTGGCGCGCACCGTCAAGGCAAGGTATCCGCAGATTCCCTTCGTGCTTGTCTCTGGCGTGAATGAGATGCCCGAGGGCATCGAGCTCACCGATATGTTCATCAGCAAACTGGAAGGACCCGTGATCCTGATCCAGAAGATTACCGAGCTGCTGACCGGGCGGCGCGGCCTGACACCGCGTCTTGCCGAAGGCTGAGCTGTCACCGACGTAAGGGCCGCCACGCCATCCCTCGAAGTATCAAACAATCGTACGCAGGCCGCCGTAACAAAGGTGCCGGGCAGCCGCAAGCCTGAGCCATTGCACGAAGCGGCTAGCTTTCTGTTGCTTTGCTGACATACAGCTCGATGCATGTTCATCCTGCCACCGGGCCGGCATCTAGTCCCCTGCACAACCGTTTCTCGCCGGTATAGTCTGTTGCGGTGCCGAGAGACGCCGCCGACGCCGAGGTGCTGACCATCGAAGGCCGCGAGGTCCGTGTCACCCATCCGGACAAGCTGTATTTCTCCCGGGACGTGCGCCTCACCAAGCTCGACCTTGTCCGCTATTACCTGTCCATTGCGCCCGGCGCGCTCGCGGGTATTCGCAACCGACCTATCGTCTTGAAGCGTTTCGTCAACGGTGCAGAAGGCGAGGCCTTCTATCAGAAGCGCGCGCCGGCGGAGCGTCCCGCGTGGCTGGGTACAGTGACCCTCTCCTTTCCATCGGGCCGCACTGCCGAAGAAATCGTTGTGCAGGACGCTGCCGGCCTGGCCTGGATCGTCAACCTGGGCTGCATCGAACTGCACCCCCACCCTGTGCGCGCGGGCGAGCTCGACCATCCCGATGAGTTGCGCATCGACCTCGACCCCGGTCCCGGCGTGTCGTGGAGCGATGTGCGGCGGGTGTCGCTGGAGGTGAAGGCGGTGCTTGAAGAGGTGGGACTGCGCGGCTGGCCGAAGACCAGCGGATCGCGGGGAATGCATGTCATCGTGCGCATCCACCCGCGCTGGACCTTCAGCGAAGTGCGGCGTGCCGCGCTCGCGCTCTCCCGCGAAGTGGAGCGCCGGCTGCCCGAGCTGGCCAGCTCGAAGTGGTGGAAGGAGGAGCGGCACGGCGTTTTCCTGGACTACAACCAGAACGCCAAGGACCGCACCACTGCTTCTGCCTATTCAGTGCGCCCGCTTCCCGACGCGCGCGTCTCTGCGCCGCTGCGGTGGGACGAGGTATCCACTTGCGACCCGGCAGAGTTTACCGTGCTCACGATGCCGCAGCGGTTCGCAGATGTGGGCGATCCCCATGCAGAGATCGAGTCCCTCGCTGGTTCGCTGGAACCACTGCTCGAACTTGCTGCCCGCGACGAAGCCTCCGGGGTGGGCGATGCGCCGTGGCCGCCTCACTTCCGCAAGATGGAAGGCGAGGGAGCCCGGGTGTCGCCATCACGCGCGAAGAAAGCCGCCAAGCCAGCCGCAAAGAAGAGTGCCGCTGGCGGCGTTGCTGCTGAGGCGAGCGCTGCTCCGAAGAAGCCGCCGGCGAAGAGATCCCGCACCAGGATGCCTCTGCTGGTCATCGCCCATTCGCCGAGCGAAGCTGCGGCACTGGACGGACTGGAGCGATGGAAGCAGAGATATCCAGATGCTGCGGGCCATCTCGCCGCCGATGATGTGCTGGTGGACAGAATGCGCGGCCGCTCGTCCACCTGGACGCGCATTCGAGTGAATCTACGCCATGTTCCCGAGGGGTTGCGACCTACGCAGGAGACGCCGGATCCAGATGATGATCCAAGCCGCGAATAACTGCGCGAATAACTGCGCCGCACAAGTTCGCGCGGATAACTGCGCGATCGGAGCTAACGGCCTTCCGCGAATATCTCGCTCAGCTCATGCGCCGGCACTACTTCGAGCTGCGCATAGGTGCATTCCGTGGGTGACTTATCCGTGCGCCAGCGCCGGAAGTGCGCCATATGACGGAAGCGCGGCCCCTGCATGTGCTCGTATGCAACCTCCACCACCAGCTCCGGCCGCAGCGGCTCCCATGATAGATCCTTGCCCTGGCTCCAGCGGCTCTTGCCGCCCGGCATGCGCTGCTCGCCGGCTCCGACCGCTTCTTCATCGGCCCAGGAGGCCCACGGGTGATCCATCAGCGCACCCTTGCGATAGGGCGCGAGAAACTCTACCAGTTCGGCTCGCTTCTCTTTGGTAAACGAGGCACACACGCCGACATGCTGCAGCGCGCCGCTGTCGTTATAGAGGCCAAGCAGCAGCGAACCGACCTGAGTCCCTTCGCTCTCCTTGTACCAGCGGAAGCCCGCCACCACGCAGTCGCAGTCGCGCTCATGCTTGACCTTGTACATCACGCGCTTGCCCGGTTCATACTGGCCATCCGGCTTGACGATGACCCCATCGAGGCCTGCGCCTTCGAAGCGCCGGAACCAATCGGACGCGACACTCCGGTCGGTCGTGGACGGAGTTAAGTGGAGCGGCGGCGTAATCTGCGACAGCATCTGCTGCATCCGCGCCTGCCGATTCGAGAACTGTTGAGCCCGCAGGTCGCTCTCGCCTTCTGCCAGCAGATCGAAGATGACGAAGGACGCCGGAGTCTGCTGCGCCAGCAGCTTCACGCGGGACGCCGCAGGATGGATGCGCAGTTGAAGAGCATCGAAGTCGAGCGCACCGTTGCGTGCGATCACGATCTCGCCATCGAGCACGCACTCTTCGGGAAGCTGCTCAAGCAACGGCTCGATCAGATCCGGGAAGTAGCGGTTCAACGACTTCTCGTCCCGGCTCTGAATCAGGATCTCGCCGCGATCGCGAAAGATGAGCGCGCGAAAGCCATCCCACTTGGGCTCGAAGATCCACGAGCCCTCCTCTGGCAATGCATCGATCCGCTTTGCCAGCATCGGCAGCACCGGAGGGTCGAAGGGTAGGCGCATCGCGTGCTTGATGGTCATGCTGCCATAGACGGGTTGCAGGGGGGAATGGATGGCAGCCGCCCGCGGATTCGAGCGGCCTGCGCTGATCCGGTGCAGCAAGATGTGTCAGATGCGATGAGCAAGGTGCGGCTTGCGTCACGCTGGAGGTCAAGAGCCGCGTTCGCGCGCGGAACGCACCGAGCTCTGCCGGAGATGGCATGCGAAGACCGTGGCCTTCAGCATGAGCTTGTGCGGCGATGGTACATCGATCGTTTCAGAACAGCATGGGATGCCACGAAAGTGTTATTCCGCCGCTTCCAATCGCCTCCAGGCGCGTAATTCCATCTGCGCCGCCTCGGTCTGATTACGCGAAGGATGCACATTCTTCACACTGATTTTCGAGATGCCCGCTTACATCGTTTTTCCCGCAAATATGTGAGTACAAGGCTTTTCCGGGCGCAATATCTGTGTATCATTCGATTAAAGAAATCACACAGTATCTCGCCGCTGGATATTAACTCTCTCGGCAAGATGTCAGGCGTAAACAGGTGACTCGGACACGCGCAGGAGTCGTGCGCATGTGACCACCTCACGCCCCATTCCAGCAGACCTGCTCACACAGGCCTCGCTGTTCGTGTGCCCGGATACCGCTGAATTGGGCGCGCTACCGTCGGCTTTTGTCCCGCCTTGGAGACCGATCAGGTGCTTGCTTTTCGGCCCGGCAAGAACGTATTGCGGACCACGACAGTTACATAAGACCCGGGTGTATCCCATTAGGAGAAGTTAGTTTGCAGAAGAATATTTCCACTTTCCGCCAGGCATTGACGCGTGGGTTTGTCATCGCATCCGTTGCAGCGCTTTTCGGAGTCGCAGCAGTTTGCGGATCAGTCACAGCCTTTGCCCAGAACATCACAGTCGCCAGCCCCGTGAACGGCAGCAACGTGCCCTCTCCCACGTGGGTACGGGCCCACAATGTGGGCTGTAACAGTCTTGCCCCAGTGGCATTCGGCTACTCGGTCGACAATGACGCCAACGTGATGTGGGGAGTCACGCCCTATGACGTGGACGTCGTCACCTCCGGCATAGGCTCTGGAAGCCACACTGTCTACTTCAAGTCGTGGACGGTGGCTGGCCTCTGTCCGGTAGCCTCCACGTCGTTCTCGATCGGCAGGGGCAGCCCCGGTAGTTCCCCTGCCCCAAGCGCATCGAACGCATCGTCGAATGTGCCTTCCAATGCCAGCGCGACGTCTGACCTCGATATCGCGGGCAACTGGGCTTGGGAACATGACAACGGCACACCGGGATGGGCAAAGGGGTCCACGGTCTTTCCTGCAACCACCCCGCTCTATGACGATGCACGCGAGTTCTACATGGAGTACTCAGGCCATGGCGGCGAGCGCTGGCATATCTCGATGGGCAATAACGCTGGTGGACATAACTTCGCGCTCGACACCTATGTCTACTTCACCGATCCGAGCCAGGTCGGGAACCTCGAGCTGGACTTCAACCAGGTCATGCCGAATGGCCAGACCGTGATCTATGGCACCCAGTGCTCCAGCTACTCGAATACCTGGGAAATTACCTACACTGATGGCTCCTCACATTGGCGCCCGTCGAATGTACCGTGCAACCCGAAGAGCTGGGCCCCGAATACCTGGCACCACATCCAGATCGGCTTCCATCGCGATGACAGCGGCTACGTCGTTCACGATTGGGTGAACTTGGACGGCACGCACAGTACCTTCAATAACGCCGGCGGCCCGGGTGCCCTCTGGCTGGGTTGGCCGACCGGTCTCCTGCTGGTGAACTATCAGGTTGACGGCGCTCTCGGGAACGGTTCAGTAACCAGCTTTGTTCACAAGATGACGATCTATAGCTGGTAGCCACTACCGCAATTCACTAGTGCCGCGATGGCCGCCCCAGACGGGGCGGCCATCTTTGTCTTGCCCCCAATTCCACCACTTGTTTGAGCACGCGAGATCGATACAACGAATGGGTGATGCCCATGACCCATCATTGTGATTCCGGGTGATATGACACCGAGACGGGAACGTAATTACTCGGCAAAACGACAGTGCCTTGTTACGCACGCCGAGCACAATCTGCACGTACAAAACGGGGATGTTCACCCGTCATTTTTCTCCTACAACTAATAGCGTAGAGGGGCTTTTCTGCTGCGATTTCGTGTGTATTATCCGTTCAAGCAATCACCCAGAAAATTCTTGCAAGAGACATAAATCTGTCCGGCAAGAGCGAAGAGTAAGCTGCATGCCGCATCACTGCTCCCCCTAAGGGAATGCCGCATTACTCTCGTAACCCCAAGCCAGACCTGCTTGCAGGCCTCGCTCATCGTGCGCCCTGATTAACGCTGCGCATATCAGAGCCTGTAACTCCTTTAACCAGCCTTGTAAGTAGCAGGATGGTTGGCTGAGCAAAAGGCTCGGCCGTTCCGGCCCCGTGGCAGTACATGGCGGACCAATACAGTTACATAGACAAACGGGTGAATCCCCCAAGTAGGAGAAGTTATGTTGCGCATGCAGAGCAGTCTTCCTCCTTTTAGCCATGTCCCGGTGCGCCGGCTGGTCGTCTCACTTCTCGCAGCGATGTCCGGACTTGTGGCCGCGCAGGTGGCGTATGCACAGAATGTCACCGTCGCAAGCCCAATTCCCGCCACGACTGTGACCTCTCCTGTCGCAATCCGCGCTCACAACATTGGATGCGGCGGCCTGACGCCGACGAGCTTTGCCTACTCCATCGATCACGGCCGCACGCTTATCCATGGAGCTACCCACTACGATATCGACGTCACGAATCAAATCATCAGTCCGGGGCCCCATACCATTCATTTCAAGTCCTGGACCAGCGACACCAAGTGCCCGCGTGTTGACGTCACCTTCAATGTAGCCGACAGCAGTTCCAGCGGCTCGGGCAGTGGCTCGGGAAGTGGTTCCGGCAGCGGCTCGGGCAGTGGCTCGGGAAGTGGCTCGGGTAGCGGCTCTGGCAGTGGTTCGGGTAGCGGTGCTGGTGCAAGCAATGTGCCTACATATGCAGTCGCCTCGGGGAACCTAGACATCGCCAGCAACTGGTCGGGCGAACATGATGCAGGGACACCCGGATCCTCGCGGGGCTCGTCAGCATACCCAGCAACTACTCCGGTGTATGACGATGCCCGCGAGTTTTATATGGATTACTCCTCGCATGGCGGCGAGCGTTGGCACGTCTCCTACGGTAGGGATGGCGTATCTACTCACTTTGCACTCGACACCTACGTTTACTTCACGAATCCCTCGCAAGTGGCAAATCTCGAGCTGGATATGAATCAGGTCACCTCGGCTGGCGAAACAGTTATCTACGCGACGCAGTGCTCCACCTATTCGAAGAGCTGGGAATGGACTTACGTGTCCGGCGGTCACCCTCACTGGCACACTTCCAACGTCCCTTGCGATACGACGACTTGGGCACCCAACACGTGGCACCACATCCAGATCGCGTATCACCGCGATGCCAATGGGGTAGTGACGCACGACTGGGTGGACTTCGACGGGACGCATAGCCTGTTCAGCAATGCAACGGCACCGTCCGGTGAATGGCTGGGCTGGGCGAAGAATGATCTTGTTGTGAACTACCAAGTCGATGGCGCCAGCCGTGGGAGCGGCTCAGTCATGAGCTATATCCACAACATGCGGGTGTACGCCTGGTAGGAAACGGCGCTCGCCGCTTGAGCACACGGCCACCTCTTGGGTGGCCGTGTTGCATTAGCGCATATCGCAGCCGTCAGAAGTCAGCCTTCTCCAGGGCGCCCCGTGGCCCGCGGTTCACAACCGTGCAGCGAAATTCCCCCAAATCCCGTATCCTTTGTCGATCGGCAGATATGCGCATTGCCTTTGGCGACGGGCGCCGAGCCGACTTCCTTGTCGCGACCGGAGGAGCACTCAGTGGGACACACATACGCCAACATTCTTGAAACCATCGGCAACACTCCCGTCGTCAGGATCAACAAGCTGGCACCCGGCGGCATCAACCTGTTTGCAAAGATCGAAGCCTTCAACCCACTTGGGTCAGTCAAGGATCGACTCGCTCTCGGCGTGATCGAGGATGCAGAGAAGAAAGGTCAACTGAAGCCGGGCCAGACGGTGGTCGAGGCCACCAGCGGCAATACCGGCATAGGACTCGCTATGGTGTGCGCACAGAAGGGCTATCCCCTGGTTGTCACGATGACCGAGACATTCAGTGTGGAACGCCGTAAGCTGATGCGCTTTCTCGGGGCAAAGGTTGTGCTAACACCGGCTGCGGCCAGAGGCTCAGGGATGGTGGCGAAGGCTATCGAGCTCGCGCAGACGCACGGCTGGTTTCTGACACGCCAGTTCGAGAACGAGGCCAATGCCGACATGCACTCACGCACCACGGCACGGGAGATCCTTGATGCCTTTGCCGGCGAACGGCTCGA
>JAOAPJ010000075.1 GCA_025462805.1 Acidobacteriaceae bacterium | reverse complement strand
GTACGGCGGCTGGCACAGGCCGTGCTCGCCCACGCAGACGCGCGCGGATGGCATCTGCTGGAGCAGCCGCAGCGGCTGAACATTCAGACCATCGATGCGCTCGCCCTGCGCATCGCCTACCAGACGCCGCTGCTCTCGCGCTTGGGAGGTCAGCTGAATCCAATTGACGAGGCCGATGCGCTCTACGCGCTGGCTGCGGAGCGCACTTTCGCTCACCTCGGTGATCCAGACCTGCCCGAGCTGGACGCTGCTCTGCGGACCATGTTGTCGCTGCGCGACGCCGGCCTGCTGGAATGCGAGTCGCTCATCGCCGATATGCTTGGCAAGCGCGACCAGTGGTCCCTTCTCCTTCCCGGTGTGATGCAGCCCAATCCACCGTGGCATCAGGTGCGCGAAGTGCTGGAGGAGCCTTTCCAGCGCGAGCACGAGCAGGTTCTTGCGGCCCTGCGCCAGGAGTTTTTGCGGCATCCAGGCGTCCTGGGACAGCTTCTCGAATTGGCGCAGATCGCACACGGCAACGGGCAGGATCAACTCGGCGTACTCGTAGGAGTGTCCGAGCTCGCTCAGATGACAGATGTGGTGCATTGGCTTTGTATATGCTCACTGCTGCTGAAGTCGGATGACCATTGGCGTCAGACCATTAACGCGAAAGTCGGATTCCCAGCCAAGACACATCGGGAATCTGCAGCCCGTTTGGAGGGGCTTATCCAGCAGCTGGCGAAGAGCAGCACGCTGCTCGATCTGCTGTGCCGCGCACGCAAGCTGCCGCCGGCCACCTACAGCGATGAAGAGTGGATGACGGTGCGCAGCATCTTCGTCGTGCTGCGCCAGGCGATGGCCGAGTTGCGCGTGATCTTCGCAGAGCAGGAGGCTATCGACTTCGCCGAAGCCGGCCTGGCAGCTCACGCCGCACTGCAGGACCCCGGCGTGCTGATGCGCATGGACGACCGCTTCCGCCACCTGCTGGTCGACGAGTTCCAGGACACCTCGCGCCCGCACTTCCAATTGCTCCGCACACTGCTGCAGGACTGGCAGCCCGGCGATGGCCGCACCTGTTTCCTGGTCGGCGATCCGATGCAGTCCATCTACCTCTTCCGCGATGCCGAATCGAGCCTCTTCGACCAGGTCCGGAAGGAGGGCCTTGCGCTGGACGGCTATCGCTACCCGCTGACGACGCTGCAGCTCTCGACCAACTTCCGCTCGACATCAGCAATCGTGCAGGAGCTGAATGACATCTTCGAACGCGTGCTGGTCGAAGGCAGCGAAGAGGGCGTCGCGTATGCGAGCTCCACGTCCAGCCGAATCGCAGAACCCGTGAGCACTTCACCGCTTCACGTCCACGTGCATCCGTGGCAGAAGGACGTCAACACCCCGGAGTCAGTGAACGCTGCCGCGGCCGACCAGGTGATGGATGTCATCCGCACTCATCTGCCCGCGATCGAGCAGGCCGAGCGCGACGGCGGCAGGTATCGCGTCGCTGTCCTGGTCCGCGCGCGTCCGCATCTGGTCGAGATCATGGAGCGCCTCAGCCGGGCAGGCATCCGCTTCCGCGGCGTCAAGATCGACCTGCTTGCCAATCGTCCGGAGATCCTCGATCTGCTTTCGCTGTTGCGCGCGCTGCTGCATCCGGCCGATCGCGCGGCTTGGCTCTCCGTGCTGCGCGCGCCGTGGTGCGGGCTCACCCTTCCGGCGCTGCACGCCGTCTGCGGTGACCCGCCCGACGAGGAACGATCCCTTCCCGTCGCCAATCTACTGCGCATGCATGCAGAGCAGCTTGACCCGGATAGCCGCCAGCGCGCCCTGCATGTGCTGTCGATTTTGGAGCAGGCGCAGTCTGCGTATGCACTCGGCGCGCTAGCGGCCTCTCCCGCATCGCTCGCGCTATGGCTGGAGCGCACCTGGAACGCGCTGAGCGGCCCGCGCTATCTCGATCCCGAAGCGCTCGCCAACACCGAAGCATTCTTCTCCGCATTGGCCGAGATGCCGCCCAGTTCCTTCGGCGCACTGGACGAGAGCTTCAACCGGCGCCTGGAGAAGCTCTTCGCCGAGCCCGATCCGCTGGCCAGCGAACGCTGCGGCGTGCAACTGATGACCATCCATGCGGCGAAGGGACTGGAGTTTGAAGTCGTGCTGATCCCACACCTGCAGAAGCCGGCCAAGCAGGACGATCCGCCACTGTTCCGATGGGTCGTGCGACGGCAGCCGGACACTGGAGAAGAGGAGCTCCTGCTCGCGCCGCTCGGCCGCAAGGTGGGCGACCAGCCTCCGCTCTATAGCTGGGTGGGCAAGAAGGTCAGCAACCGCCTGCGTCAGGAGGAGAGGCGTCTGCTGTACGTCGCATGCTCACGCGCCATCCGCGAGCTGCACCTCTTCACTGCGCTCGAACGCAAGCAGGATGGCGAGCTCTGCCGCGCGAGGGAAGGCACGCTGCTGCAGGCAGGATGGGACGGCCTGGAACGACGGGTGCGCGACGCGCTGGTGGCATTCACGCACCCAGCGGGCACCAACCTGGTTGCCATGTCCGCTGCTTACGGTCCACTCCCATCGACTGCCAATGGCAACTCCGCCCCTCATGGTTCGCAAGCGAATGGCATGGTAAGCGATATCGCCGCAGCAGCGCCGCAACAGAAACTGCGCCGCCTGCCCTCTTCGGCGTTTCCCGAGATCGCCACGCCCGCGATCGCCACACCCCAGATCGCCGC
>JAOAPJ010000069.1 GCA_025462805.1 Acidobacteriaceae bacterium | reverse complement strand
GGTCGCAACACTCTCGGAGTGCGATTCCAGGCCACGTATATCCAGGGAATCGGCGGCGATGTGGCTCCGCCCTTCCAGCGTATCTACCAGGGCGGCGAGCAGGAGCTGCGTGGCTTTGACATCCGCTCCAGCACTCCGTACGCCTTCATCCCCCAGCGCACGCAGTTCATCCTGACGAACCCTGACGGCAGCCCGGTTCCGCGCGACCCAACCAACCCGACGCTGGGCAACGTCACCGTGCCCATTCCCACGTTTGGCATCGTTTCCGTCGGCGGTGATACGGCCTTCAGCACCAATATCGAGTACCGCATCCCGCTGGGCGGCCCCGTGATGTTCAAGCTGTTCGACGACTTCGGCTTGACGGTTGCGGCTCGTCAGTCACAGTTGCGCGAGAGCGTGCTTGGCATCGACCAACTGAACGCTCCGCTCTATGGCTGCCCGGTGTACGTGAACGGCACTTGCCAGGGGGGGCGGCAGATCCACTTCAGCGAACTGATTCGGCCGCTTGAAGGCTCAAATGTGGTGCCTCGCATGTCTACTGGTGGAGAGATTTCCGTGTTGCTCCCCATTGTGCGCGCTCCCTTCCGCATCTACTACGCCTACAATCCGCTGCGGCTGCTCGAGCAACTGCGTCAGGAAAACCTGATCACCCGGGATATGTTCCCGGCGGGCGGAGCGGGGGATTTCAGTTATGCGCAAGCCCAGCAGCTCTATGGCTCGCAATTCCAGCTCCGGGAGCCCCGCAAGACCTTCCGGCTGGCGGTCAGCACCACCTTCTAAGTAGCTCCATCGAACGGCCGCAGCGCTCCCCCGCGGCCGTTCGTTGACGCTCTGCAAGGCGGTACCTATAATCCTTGCAAGTTTCCTGAGATGTCCTCTGTCCGTGTCTCTTGTGCGCATCGCGCGCCCGCCAGGGCGCCACGTAGCCGCAACGGAACTGCGCAAAAGAGGAAAGCAGGAAGGACAGATGCCTTCCGGCAGTGCCGCAAGTGCCCTGGATCCCAACAAGAACCTAAGGAGTTTCTCAGCCACATGAAGCGTTCTTTGTCACTCGTCTGCATGCTTGCGTCCAGCCTGGGCGCCGCGGCGCTCGCACAGACCGCAGCAGAGCCGCCTTCGGCCCCCGGAGCTGCCGCTGTCACGGCCCCCGCACCCGCCGGCCCCACCAAGATTGCCGTCATCCAGTTCGAGGGCGTCGTTGCCCAGACCAACGAGGGCCAGCGCGCCTTCGGCGAACTGAACACCAAGTACCAGCCCAAGCAGCAGCAGATCAAGCAGCAGAGCGATGAGGTCGATTCGCTGAAGAAGGATCTCCAGACCGCGGGAGACAAGCTGAGTGAGACGGAGCGTGCCTCCCGGCTGCGTAGCATCGACGAAAAGGAGAAGTCGCTGCAGCGCAACGTGGAAGACGCTCGCAACGACTTCTCTGGCGAGATGAACGAGAAGTTCAGCACCATTGCTCAAAAAGTCGCCGGAGTGATGCAGCAGTATGCGCAGAAGAACGGCTACACGTTGGTGCTCGACGCCGGGCAGCAGCAGTCGCCAATCCTCTGGGCATCGGAGGCCACCAACATCTCCGAGGCGATCGTTCAGGCGTACAACGCGCAGTCCGGGGTACCTCCGCAGCCCAACGCAACGGCGGCTCCAAAGACCGGTGGCACGACGACTCGGACGCCAACAGCCCCCCGTCCTCCCGCCACCGCCCCGCACACTCAGCACTAAACCACTGCAATAAGTCACTGAATGTTCAGGGGCGCCGGCCCGGTCGAAAGACAAGGCTCCGCCCCTGCTGCAGTCGCGAAACAGCAGCCCTCTCGATGTGGAAAATTCTGTGGATCGTGTGGCGGCGGCCTGACCCGGGAGGGGCCGCGCTGTCGTAGAAATAGCCATCCGCCGGCTTTTCGCTCTCCTAACTGCCCCATTATCAGTTGGTTAAGCGAAAAACATTGAACTCGCGCGATGTGAATGGACGATGAATCTCGCGGGCAACCTTTCAAGGCTTTCCACAGATCGCCGAATCGGTTGAAAACATTGTGAGCTCAATTCGCGGTATCCTCACCAACCTTGAGCACGGCGAGAAAGGCCTCCTGCGGGATGTCCACCTTGCCGATCCGCTTCATCCGCTTCTTGCCCTCCTTCTGCTTCTCCAGCAGCTTGCGCTTGCGGCTGATGTCTCCGCCATAGCACTTGGCCAGCACATTTTTGCGCAGCGCTGCTACCGTCTCACGAGCCACGATCTTGGAGCCAATGGCTGCTTGGATGGCCACTTCGAACTGCTGGCGTGGGATCAGCTCCCGCATCTTCGAGACCAGCGCTCGCCCACGCTCATAGGCGAAATCGCGGTGCACGATGATCGAGAGGGCGTCCACCGGCTCACCCGATACCAGAATGTCCAGCTTCACCATCGGGGAGACCCACGACCCAGCCAAACTGTAGTCCAGCGACGCGTAGCCGCGCGAGACCGATTTCAGCCGATCGTAGAAGTCCAGCACGATCTCGTTCAACGGCAGCTCGTAGGTCAGCATCACGCGCGTCGGCGTCACGTACTCGAAGTTCTGCTGCCGCCCTCGCTTCTCCTCGACTAGTTTCAGAATTCCGCCGACATACTCTTCGTTGGTCAGGATAGTGGCCTTGATCACGGGCTCTTCGATCGCTTCGATCTCGCTGGGATTAGGCCAGCGAGAGGGATTGTCGACCTCAATCTGGCTGCCGTCGGTCAGCTTGATCTTGTAGCGCACTCCCGGCGCTGTCGTGATCAGGTCCAAATCGAACTCACGCTCCAGCCGCTCCTGAATGATCTCCATGTGAAGCAGACCGAGGAAGCCGCAGCGAAACCCGAAGCCAAGCGCGGCAGAGCTCTCCGGCTCCATGGAGAAGGACGAGTCGTTCAGCCGCAGCTTTTCAAGTGCCTCACGCAGAAGGGTATGTTCATGAGAATCTACTGTGTAAAGGCCTGCAAAGACCATCGATTTGATGTCTTCGAAGCCCGGCAGCGGCGTATCCGCTGGACGAGCATCTTCGGTGATTGTGTCGCCAATTTTGGTGTCGACAAGATTCTTGATCGTTGCCACGAAGAAGCCTACTTCGCCGGCGGAGAGGTCTGTTACAGCCACCGGCTTCGGCGTCAACACACCGATCGATTCCACATCGAATAGGCGGCCGTTGGACATCAGACGGATGCGCGCCCCCTGCCGCAGGGTTCCTTCCATCACCCGGGTCAGCACGATCACGCCGCGGTAAGCGTCAAACCAGGAATCGAAGATCAGAGCCTGCAGGGGTGCCTCGCGATCGCCCCGGGGCGGCGGCAGACGGTGCACAATCGCTTCGAGGATCGCCTCCACGTTCTCGCCCGTCTTCGCACTCACCGGGATCGCATCCGTCGCGTCGATGCCGACGGTGTTTTCGATCATCTCCTGCGTGCGCACGACGTCCGCGCTGGGCAGATCAATCTTGTTGATCACTGGAATCATGTCCAGGCCATTGCTGATCGCAAGATATGCGTTGGCTAACGTTTGCGCTTCGACGCCTTGGGTGGCATCCACGACCAGCAGCGCGCCTTCGCAGGAAGCCAGCGATCGAGAGACCTCATATGAGAAGTCCACGTGCCCCGGCGTATCGATCAGGTTCAGTTGGTAGAGTTCGCCGTCCCTGGCCTTGTACAGCATGCGAACGGCATGGGCCTTGATGGTGATGCCACGCTCCCGCTCCAGATCCATCGCGTCCAGCACCTGGGCCTGCATCTCACGCGCGTTTACAGAACCGGTGAGTTCCAGCAGCCGGTCAGAGAGCGTGGACTTGCCATGATCGATATGCGCGATGATCGCGAAGTTGCGGATGTTCTTGGTGTCCATGGCTGCGGATACGTGTGTGCCAGCAGGTGTCGTGGCAATGATCAAGCGCGGCGGCGCAAGAGTACCGATGTCCGCTCGAAGCTTGAGTTTATCATCGGCACGCCGCTCGCTCGCGCTCTACAATGGCGCGAGCACCACGTCTGAACCGCATGGATGTCTACAAATGCCACGCTGTTGTCGCCAAGGCGGCGTTCCTGCTCGCTCTGTGTTTCGGCTCCGCTGCCGTAGCAGACGCACGATCCTCTAGCCCGCAGAAGGCGGGTCAAGCAACGTCGCTGGCCTCGCGTGACGCACGGGCCGCACAGCAGCCCGGTGCACAGCCAGCAAGCCCGCAGGAGCAGCAGGTCATCGCCGCGGCCGAACGCGCATACTCGAGCGGTAACCGCAACTACCATGCCGGGGATCTCGCTGCAGCCAAGCGCGATTTTGACAGCGCGGTCGACTCGATGCTGTCAAGTGGCCTGGATCTGAAGACCAGTCCCCAGCTGAGTGACGAGTTCGAGCACATCGTGGACGCGGTGAACGCGCTCGAGATGGATGCACTGAAGCAGGGAAACGGCTTTGCCCCGCCCACCGAGCAGACGCCAGTGGATGTCGCCAATGACGTCACCTTTCCCGTCGATCCCAACATCCGCGCCGCGGCCGAAGCGGAACTCAAGACGACGCAGTCAGACCTTCCACTGGTCATCAACGATGCCGTCACCAGCTACATCGGCTACTTCTCGAACACATCGACCGGCCGCGGCACCATCATCAACTCGCTGCGACGGGCCGGCCGCTACAAGGGCCTCATCCAGCAAACCCTCCAGGACGAGGGCGTCCCACAGGACCTGATCTACCAGGCAATTGCCGAGTCGGGCTTCCAGACACAAGCCGTTAATGCTCGCTCGGGAGCCGCCGGCATGTGGCAGTTCATGCCCTTTCGCGGCGCTTACGGGCTGGAGCGGAATGGTTGGGTGGACGAGCGTTTCGATCCGGAAAAGGCAACGCGAGCCTATGCGCGCGAGATCAAGAAAAACTACCAGCAGTTCGGAGACTGGTACCTGGCCATGGCGGCCTACGACTGGGGTGCAGGGAACGTGCAGCGCGCGGTACAACGCACGGGCTATGCCGATTTCTGGGAGCTTTACAAGCGTAACAATCTGCCGCGTGAGACCAAGAACTACGTGCCCATCATCCTTGCAGCCGCTGTCATGGCGAAGAACCCGGTGCAATACGGGCTCACCGACATTGCTCCCGACCCGCCAGCAGCGAGTGATACGGTTACGGTGAACGGTTCGGTCGATCTTCGTCTGGTCGCCGATGTTGTGAACGTGCCTGTGCAGGAGATCGTTGGCCTGAACCCGAGCCTGCTGCGCATGCAGACACCGCCGGATGAGCCCTACGATCTGCACCTGCCGACGGCGACCAAGTCGATATTCATGGAGACCATCCAGGAGATCCCGCCGGACAAGCGCACGGCGTGGCGCTATCGCCGCGTCCAGCCGGAGGACACGCTGGAGTCGCTGGCCAGGACCTATCACGTCTCTGCATCCGATATCGCCTTCGTCAACCAACTGGAACCAACAGCCGACCTCTCCGGCGAAGATGCCCTGATCATCCCTGCCTTGCCGCCCGCTGCCTCGAGCGGAGAGCGGAGCAGCGCCCGCTACAAGGTAGAACGGGAAGACACGCTAGTGACCCTGGCGGACCGCTTCAACGTGACGACGGAGCAACTGCGTCGCTGGAATCATCTGCGCCTCAGCGCGATAAGGCCGGGCCAGACGCTCTTCGTAGCGGAGCCTGCGCACGTCTCTGCATCCGCTCGCGGTAAACGTGGACGACGCGGCAGGGTGGGGGCCCCAACACATGCATCTTTGAACGCTTCCTCGCATGCGAAGAAGAGCGCGCATCCCGCCGCGAACAAGGCGAAATCAACGCGCAGGTGAGCAGCGTGTCGATTCCATCACGTGTGAAGAGCATGCAAAGCATGCACAAGCGAGTGATGCTGCAGCGTTTCTCGCTTGCGTTCGCTAGCAGACCGTTGCATGCTGTTGCTATAATCCGCGCCGCAGGTGAAGTGATGGATCGTCGCATCCCCTGCGATACGCAAGCGCGATTAGAGCGAGCCCCGGAGGCAGACACATGCAGGACGAACGGAAGCTGTTAGCGTACGAGGACGGCGAACACGAGCCCGAGGGCAAGGACTTCTCGGACGAACTGGAAGACGAGATGGACGAGGACGAAGAAGACGAAGAGATCAGCGTGCCGGTATCCTCGCTCGACGACATGCAGGACGAGGATGACGACCAAGGCGAGTCTGCTGCCGCGGGCACATCTGGAGGCAGAAAGAGCGCCGCCAAGAAGGCGCCAGCCAAGAAGGCGTCGGTCAAGAAGAGTCCGGCAAAGAAGAGCGCGGCCAAGGGATCTTCGGCAAAGAAGGCCGCGAAGGCTCCCGCGAAAAAGGCGGCGAAGAAGAAGAGTTCAACCAAGTCTGCCGCGAAGAAGAGTAGCAGCGCCCGCAGCGGCGGTAAGGCGGCCAAGAAGGCCGCTAAGGGTGCAAGCCGTAAGAAATCCACTCAGCGAGGTAATCAATTGGCAGTAAAGAAAGCAGCAAAGAAGAAGTCAGCTACGAAGAAAGCAGCTGGCAAGAAAGCAACCAAGAAGGCAACGAAGAAGAGCTCTGCAAAGAAGGCAACCAAGAAGGCAACAAAGAAAGCAGCAAAGAAGAAGTAGGCAACGGCAGTTCGAGGCAAGCAAAAAAGCCCGGCATCGCGCCGGGCTTTTTTGCGCCTACACTCCGGCACCCTTCGCTGCTAACCGTTCTTCTTCTTTTGCAGCTCAGCCAAGGCCGCCAGCACCTCGGCGCTGTGATTCGAAGGATCGACCCCGGTCCAGACCCGGACGATCTTTCCCTCCGGATCAATCAGGAACGTATTGCGCTTGGCGATCTTGAAACCCAGGTAGTTGCCGAGCGACCCGTACTTGGCGACCGTCGTCTTTTGCTCATCCGAGAGCAGCTTGAAGCTCAGCCCTTCTTTGGTGCAAAAGGCCTTGTGACTTGCTGCGGAATCCACACTGACGCCGAGGATCACGGCATTGTCCCGCTGATACTTGGGCAGATCCTCCTGGAACTTGTGCGCCTCGAGGGTGCAGCCCGACGTCATGTCCTTCGGATAGAAGTAGAGGACCACCCATTTGCCGCGATAGCCATCCAGGCTCACGGTCCTGCCCTCCTGCGACGGCAGAGAAAACTCTGGCGCGGGCTGCCCGATACTGGGCATCAAGTCGTCCGCTGCCCGGGCGCGGCGCACGGCGGCGATGCTGAGGATGGCTGCGACGACCAACGCGAACGCAAGTGCAAGACGCAAAAGGAACATCCAGAGGCCTCCTCCCTGGAGGCAGCAACATTATCCATGCGGCTGGGCAATGATCGCAATCTCCGCCGCATCCGCGGCGCGGATCACTCCCGGACGATCGAATATCAGCGTGCGACCGGCTTCGAGCGCCAGGCATGTGGCGCCCGCCTCGCGCATTACTTCGATCGTCGCCTCTCCGATCACGGGCACATCGAAGCGCATGTCCTGCTTCGGCTTGGCCATCTTCACCACGGTGAGGCTGCGATCGAAGGTGGAGGCCTCGCCTTCCAGCGTGCGCAGCAGCGCGCCGGCTCGCTTGATGGTTGCGTCTGTGCCTTCCATTGCCTCGACCGCGACGCACGCCTGCTGCGCGATCACCACGGTCTGACCGATATCGTAACCGGCGATGGTACGCGCGACCTCGCGCCCGTAGGCCATGTCGGCAGCCTCGCTCTCGGTCGGTGCACGCCGCGTCAGCACGCCCGCCTCCGCCAGCAGCGGCTCGAGGAATGAGGTAGATGAGATCAGCTCGATCCCCTCATCGCCGAGCACCTTCGCAATAGCGCCCAGCAGCATGTCAGTGTTCCGCGTACGAAGGTTGAGCAGCAGTTTGGCAAGGCGCCAGTCCGGTCGGATGCTGGAGAAGATCTGCTTATGCTTGACCTGGCCAGCCATCACCGCCTGGCGCACACCCTCGCGCTGGAAGGTCTCAATCAGCCGCGACAGTTCACCGAGCGAAAGCCAATGGAGGGTGATGGCCATATCTGCCTCGGCGCGTGCATTCATCGCCGGGTCAGTCTCTTCGCGAATGGCAGCGACCACCACGCTTCTGCCATGTGCACGTGCTGCATCCAGCAGAAGGAAAGGGAAGCGGCCGTTGCCGGCAATCAGGCCGAGCGGTGTCTCCGCCTCGTCTGCCATAGCAGCTACTTCAGCACTCCACGTTCGCTGCCCTCGATAAAGCGGCACAGGTACTGCACGTCTTCGGAAGTGCTCGATTCCGCGCGCATCACCTCCAGCGCCTGCGTGGTGTTGCGCTTGGACGCGAGCAGCATGCGATAGGCATGCTGCAGGGCGCGTAGTTGGTCCCGCGTGAAGCCCCGCCGCTCCAGACCGACCCGGTTCAGCCCATAGGCGTGGGTCTCGCGTTTGGCCGAGGTCAAAGAGTAGGGCAGCACATCCTGCGTAATGGTGGTGCCGCCACCTACAAAGGCGTGCCGTCCGATCCTGCAGTACTGGTGCACCGGGCACAGCGCCCCCACGGTGGCGTAGTCCTCTACGATCACGTGCCCCGCCAGAGTCGCGCCGTTCGCCAGGATGCAGTGGTTGCCGATACTCGAGTCGTGGCCAATGTGGGTGTAGGCCATGATCAGGCAGTTGCCGCCGACCCTTGTCACACCGCCGCCGCCGGCAGTCCCGCGGGAAATTGTGACATATTCCCGGATGACGGTCTTCTCGCCGATCTCGACCCGGGTCGGCTCGCCTGCATATTTGAGATCCTGGGGCGCGACTCCAACCGCGGCGAAGCTGTACACCCGAGTGCCAGGGCCGAGCGTGGTGCGCCCGTCCAGAACCACGTGCGAGACAAGCTCGCAACCTTCGCCCAGGACCACCGCCGCACCTACCGTGCAATACGGACCAATCTTCGCAGACTCGGGTACGATCGCCCCTGCTTCCACCAGGGCGGTTGGATGGATGCTCACTCCGCAGCGGCTCCGGCCATCACCGCTGCCTCCTGTGACGGTTGTGCGTCTGCCTTCTTTCCGGCGTGCGGGACCACCTGACACTTGATCTCTGCCTCGCACACCAGCTTGCCATCCACGAACGCGTTGCCGCGCATAGTGGCGCCGCGCCGGCTCCACTTCAGCACCTGCACCTCAATTCGCACCTGGTCGCCAGGGACGACCGGCGCACGGAAGCGAGCCTCATCGATGCCCGTGAACACCATCAGCTTGTCATTGCGATCCGGGACCTCGGTCAGCAGCAGTGCGCCTCCCGCCTGCGCCATCGCCTCTACCATCAGCACGCCCGGCATGATCGGATAGCTTGGGAAGTGCCCCTGGAAGTATGGCTCATTGATCGTGACGTTCTTGATCGCCACGATTCGTTGCATCCGCACCAGTTCCACCACGCGATCGATCAGCAGAAAGGGGTACCGGTGCGGCAGGATCTCCATGATCTCGGTGATCCCGAGGCTGCTGGTTGTCGTTGTTGCCGTGTCCGTCGTCATACGGGAACTGATTATATCTGTGACTCCCACCTTAGTTCCGTTTGCGGCGCATCATGGATTCAGGAAGAGTCGCTGAGGCTAGAGGCGGGAACGGGCTTCGAATAGGATCTTTTCCCCAAGGAGGGACGGGTGGAGTCAAAACGGGAGTTGCTGACGCACATTTACCAAGCCTTTAATCGCCGCGAGATCGATACCGTCCTGGAAGCCATGCACCCGGACGTGGACTGGCCGAACGGAATGGAAGGTGGCCGTGTGCTCGGCCGGCAGAGTGTCCGGGAATACTGGACCCGTCAGTGGGCGATGGTTGATCCGGTTCGTCGAACCGGTGCACATGGCGGAAGACGAGGACGGTCGAATCGTCGTTGATGTTCATCAGCTCGTCCAGGATCTGTCCGGGAAGCTCCTTCTCGACCACATGGTTCAGCACATCTACACGTTTGAGAATCATGTCATTATGCGTATGGATATTCGCTGAGAGGACGCGCGCGCCTTCTCGCTCCTGCGCAAGCATGAGCCCCACCCTGGAGAGCGGGTTTGGCCAAACAGCCTGTTACTTCTTCAACTTGCGAACCGCAGCGTCAACGTTGAACATATCGGGCGGTATCACCCCCCCGTACACGACGTTGTATAGGAACCGCTGGTTCGTCATATCGCCATTGTGGAACCGAGTGACGTTGAAGGGCGTCGCGATGCCTTTGAAGGTGTGATAGTCGTCGTACTCGTCAGTCTCCACATTCTTGTCCTTGTACACAGGATCCCGCCACTCGAAGCTGCGTCGCACCGGGACGTGGGTTGAGGCGTCCAGGTCGAGCGTCAGATTGTCATTGTCTGCGGAGAGGATCGTGATCTTGTCCGCGAGGTGGCGCTCGACGGTCTCCTGACCGCCGTACAGAAAGAGTGCACCCGGCTGCTTCATCCAGATGCGAACTGCCGCCTCAATCGAGTGCGAACGGCGACGCAGGTAGTCGGCCATGTCCTCTGGCGGCAGCGGTCGCTTTCCCCTGTAAGTGACCTCCCACCCCTGATCGCCGATGAAGATCTGATAGACCTGGCGCTTCTTACCGAGCTCGATCCGTTCCCCCTCGGGTTGCCCGTTCCTCGGCGGCTCGCGATAGTCCCAGAAGTCGGTGATCGCTCCGGTCGGTTTTCCTTGATAGAAGCCCGACGTGCGGCCGATCAGCTCATACCCCGGCGCATGGAGCCACGCGTCGCCGCCCATCGCCTGAATCATCTGGTTCAGCAGCTTCATTACCTTCTGCTGCTCGGCATCCGACGTGATATCAGCGGTCGCCGATTGCGGTCGCGCCGCCGTCGATACGGTAAGAAGAACCATCAAGAGAAGACCTGCAGTCCGCATCCTCACCCCACCAGCACCGCGCCGCCATTGACGTTCAGCACCTCGCCGCTGATGAAGCCAGCCCAGGGAGTGCAGAGGAACAAGATGGGCGCTGCGATCTCATCGGCATGCCCTACCCGGCCCAGCGGAATTGTCCCGAAGATCTTTGCGCGACCGGCCTCGGTCGAGAGCGCCGGGGCAGACATCTCCGTCGCCACCCAGCCGGGAGCCACGCAGTTTACGTAGATCCCACGCGGCGCCAGCTCGCTGGAGAGGCTCTTGGTCAGAGAGATGAGTGCACCCTTGCTGACGGCGTAGTCCGAGTGGTAGGCCTCTCCGCGCTGCCCTGCCGTGGAGCTGACCAGCACGATGTGCCCCCGCGCTCCATGATCCGACCCAGGCTGCGCATCCCCGGGAGCCCTCGGGGTATCAGTCTGCGCATCGAGGGCAGCGACCGTGGCCTGCACCAGGCCAAAGACGCTGTCCAGGTTCACGTTCAGCGTGCGCCGCCACTGCTGCTCCTGCATGGTCGCGATCGGCGCATCGTGAGGCGGCCAGATCCCGTGATTCACCACCAGGCAGTCGATTCTCCCGAAGGCGGCGACGGTCTGTTGCACCAGCGCGCGACCGGCCGCAGCCGAGTCCAACTCCTGCTGGAACGCGAGGCACACCTGGGCTCCCCCACAGTCTTCTGCCAGGATCTCTGCGCGCTCGCGCGCCTCGCGATAGTTGAAGGCGACCCGCGCGCCCGCCTGGCGGAAGAGCCGGACTGCCGCTGCCCCGATGCCCCGGGCACCACCCGTAATGAGCGCCACCTTCCCGTCGAGGGCGATGGGCACTTGTGTCTTGCTGGTGAGTTGCATGGATTCGACGCTATCGGACCGGAGACTGCGGTGCAACTCTGGTGCGGCAGCTCTTCACCACGCAGGGGGGGTCATCGCTGCCGCCCTCGCTTCACTAGCTCCTTCTTGCGGGCGGTAATCAGCTTGCGGCGTTCCGCCGCGGGGAGGGCCAGCGCATCGCGCGTCCGCCGCGGCAGCTTGGCCTCGGTGAGCTCACGCGCGCTGCGCAAACGCTGCTCCAACTCGGGAGTCCGCAGCGCGTTCCAGCGCTCGAGTGCCACCCAGTGCAGCCGGGCAAGATACGGAGCAGGGAAGATGCCTTCCACCTCCAGCAGCTCCGCCGCGCCCTCGGGTCCTGCGGCGAATGACAGCACGCCGTGCCGACCCGCATCCAGGTTGATCACGGCAAACATCTTGCCGCCGATCGACTTGTCGCCCACCCAATAGACGAGATTGTTGCCCCACTGTAGCGTCTCCTCGACCTGGGGCAGGCTGCGCAGGAAGGCACGTCCGCTCTCGTTATCCATGCCCA
>JAOAPJ010000065.1 GCA_025462805.1 Acidobacteriaceae bacterium | reverse complement strand
GCGGCGATCCTGACGCCAATTACGCCCGTATCGCATCTCTTCTTATGGCATCTTTACGGAGCAGCCTATGACGCCGACCGCGACCACCAACCCGAGCCGCGCCGCCTTCGAGCACACCCTCGCCAGCGCCAAGCGAACCATCCTGCTCCGGGAGATCGCACTTCTTGCCATCGACAGCTTCCGGGTGAACAAGGTTCGCTTCGCGCTCACCGCGCTCGGCATGGTCATCGGCTCCGCCTCGCTGATCCTGGTGGTCACCATCGGTCTTACCGGCAAGAACTACGCCTTGAAAAAGCTCGAGAACATCGGGCCGAACATGGTGGAGGTGGAGTACTCCGGCGGCTCCTCCGGCAGCGTGGGCGAGTACCGGAACGATCTGCTGACGATCGATGACGAGCGGGTTGTCGACTCCCAGGTGCCGGCGGTCGCGGCGTCATCCCCCATGCTGGAGATGCATGACCGGGTCAGCTTTGGCGGCGGCGTGTCCAAGGACGTGCTCGTGCTCGGCGTCTCGCCGCAGTACAGCCTCGTACGCCATCTCATCGTCACCAGTGGTCGCTTTTTCGACGATACGGACGAGAGTACGCATACGCATGCCGCGGTTGTGACAGAGCCCTTCGCGACCCAGATGTTTGGCAGTCCCGACGCTGCCGTCAATCAGACCTTTCAGCTCAGCGGGATTCCCTTCACCATTGTCGGAACCTTCAAGGAAAGCGTCGACACCTTTGGTATGTCCGAAGTGGCGGATCAGACCATCCTGATTCCCTACTCCGTCGCCCGCTACTTTTCTGGCACTGACAAGGTGAAGCAGCTCTTCTTTTCCATCCGCGACGCCAGCGACATTCCCTTTGCTACCAAGCAGATCCTGGACCTTATCCAGAGCCGGCACCAGTCCAGCTCTGTCTACAAGGCCAACACGCTGGTCGAGATCCTGCGCACGGCTTCTGCCATCGCGAACGGCCTCACTGTCATGTTGCTGCTGCTGGCAGCCGTCACGCTCGCTGTCGGAGGCGTCGGCATTATGAACATCATGCTAGCCAACGTGCGTTCGCGCATCCGTGAGATCGGCATACGCAAGGCTCTCGGCGCCACGGCGCGGGAGATTCGTATTCAGTTCCTGATGGAGGCAGTGTTCATCTCGCTTGCCGGAGGCGCCGTGGGCGCCATTCTGGGCATGGCGCCGCCCATTGCCGCCCGGCTGTTCACGGAATACAAAATTCCGATCACCTGGTGGTCGGTCGTGATTGCTCTCGGCACGTCTGTGGTGGTTGGTGTCGTCTTCGGCACATTGCCAGCGACGCGCGCGGCGCAACTCGATCCCGTAGAGAGCCTGAAGTACGAATGAGCCTGCACTGCTGGAAAGTACGACAAAGTTGCCTGCTGGACGAAGTTGCTTACTGAATGTAAGCGACGCGTTCCAACTCGGCCTGCAGACAATCGATGGTGCAGCGGGAGAGTTCGATGCCCGCGATCAGCTCACGCAGATGATCCGCGCTGGCCCCGTAACCATGCCCGGCGAGAAAGCTTGCGGCGATATCGGCCGCCTGCCAGCTATCCACGTGGGTCCGCAGCAGCTCCGTGCGAAGGTTGGTCAGCTCGGCGGCGCTGAACTTTTCGACCTGCGGAACGGGCGGCGCAGCATCCCCGGGTCTCGTGGAGGCCACTGGGACAGCATCTGCCTGGATTCGATCTTCCATGACTGCCTCCTTCGATTCTTCCCCTATAGAACTACTAACCGAGATACGCGCAAAATGTTCCGGCAGATTCAGTTCATTTCATCCAAAATCGGCTGCTCCGGCCCATTCTCTGTACTTATGACGGCTGCAACCCCCTTTCGTTACAGAGACGCTGAATTGCCCCTACGGTATGTATGGTCAGAAAGAATAGGCTTTCATTTTTGGGAAAGTGAGCATCAGCAATGACACTGCAACGACCAGATCGGGAGCCGCATCAGAGGGAGCAACAAGACGGCGGACCACTGGAAAGGCGGGGAATGGCGGGGGCTCTGTTCATCGCCCTGCTGATTGCGACACTGCTGGTGGCAATCGTGCTTGCCTATCTGATCACCAAACGCAACTTCCCGGTCGCTTAGTCCGGTCGCTTAGTCACCCCCCGCGGCTCGATCGCTGCTTCGGCGATCAGGACAGGCAGTCCATCCCGCACCGGATAGTGGCGGCCGCAGCCGGTGCAGCGGACGAGGTCCACCGCTGGGGCCTGCAACCCAGCGCGGCACACCGGACATGCCAGCAGGCGCAGCATTGCTTTTTCGAGCTGTGCTCTCTGCATGGTTCGAGTGTAGCTTCGGAACGCTGCCTGCCCGTCCACGCCGGGCAATTATCATAGAGGGAGATAGACCTAGGGAGATGCATGGTAGAGGCACGCAGGCTGAACGGGACTAACATCGCCGCAGCGATCAAGGAAGATGTGGCGCGCGAGGTGAAGGCAATGGCGGCGCAGGGCATCCGGCCTGGCCTTGCGGCTGTGCTGGTTGGCCACGTACCCGCTTCAGAGATCTACGTACGCAGCAAGGTAAGAACCTGCGAGGAGCTCGGCCTATTCAGCGAGCTGCTGACGCCACCCGAGACGGTCACCACCGAGGAGATGTTGGCGCTGGTGGCGGATCTGAACGCGCGGGACGACATAGACGGCATCCTCTTGCAGTTGCCGATGCCGCCGCAGGTGAATGCCAAGCGGCTCCTTGAAGCGGTGGCGCCGGAGAAGGATGTCGACGGTTTTCACCCGGTCAACGTTGGCCGCCTGCAAAGCGGCCAGCCTGCGCTCGCCCCTTGCACCCCGGCGGGGCTGATCGAGATCCTGAAGCGCAGCAACATACCTATCACCGGACAGAACGCGGTAGTGATCGGCCGCAGCGACATCGTGGGCAAGCCGGCGGCCATCCTGCTTTTGGCCGAAAATGCCACTGTCACCATCTGTCACTCCAAGACGCGCGATCTGCCTGGCATCGCACGCACTGCAGACATCCTGGTCGCGGCCATCGGCCGGCCGGGATTCGTCACGCCGGAGATGGTGAAGCCGGGCGCCACCGTGCTCGACGTCGGCATCAACCGCCTGAATACACTGGAGGAGTTCGACCGCTTCTTCCATGGCGACAGGCGCCGCGAAGAGCTCTTCCGCCTGAAAGGATCCACCATCATCGGCGATGTGCACCCGGCGGCCTACGCGGTCTCCGGCGCCTACACGCCCGTCCCCGGGGGCGTGGGCCCACTCACCATTGCCATGCTCATGGCGAATACAGTACGCGCCGCCAAGCTGCGCCGCGGGCTCGCGGTCTAGAGCGGCAATGCTGCGCGTCGGACTGACAGGCGGACTGGGCAGCGGTAAGAGCACCGTGGCCGCACATTTACGCAAGCTCGGCGCGCCTGTGATGGAAGCCGACGCGGTCGGGCGCGAGATGATGCAGCCCGGACAGCCCGTCTATAACGAGATCGTCCGCACCTTCGGACCTGGCGTCGTGCAGCCGGACGGCACACTCGACCGGACCAGGCTGGCCGCGCTCTCCTTCAGCGACAGCCGCCTCGAAGAGCTGAACGCGATCGTGCACCCTGCGGTTATCGCAGAGCAGCAACGCTGGATGGAGCAGCTCGCGCGGGAGCAGCCGAACTCCGTCGCCATCTATGAGACTGCCCTGCTCTTTGAGGCAAGCCGCGCCGCACGCTCGAGCGGCTGGCGCGACCGCTTCGATCACCTCATTCTGGTCACCGCACCCGAGCCCGTCCGCATTGCGCGCTACGTGGCTCGCATGGCGGGTTCGGACGCAACCATCGAGGCACGCGCAGCATTCGCCGAAGAGGCGGCCCGGCGCATCGCCGCCCAGTTGCCGGACCGAGAAAAGATTCCGCTGAGCGATACCATCCTCCATAACGACGGGCCTCTGGAGGAGGTATTTCGGCAGACCGAAGAGCTCTATCGCAAGCTGCAGGCGCTCGCCCGCAGCGCCACCGTGGCAGCAAGTGCTGCAAGGAGAGATCGACCACAGTCATGAAATTCCGCCGTCTACTAGTACTTGTCTTCCTGATCGTTGCCGGATTCTGGTATGTCACGACATACGGGATCCCTGGTCCCAACCAGATGCCTGGCCTGGCGCAGTCGAAGCTGCCGCTGATGAAGTATAAGGCGCGGCTGAATGAGCCGCTGGAGCTGACCGAGGCCGAGGCGCAAAGCTCCTACGATGGGCAGGAGCAGAACAACATCGCCGTCTACCGGCGCGTGCAATCGGCCGTCGTGAACATCACCTCCACCGCTGTGGCCTACGACTGGTTCTACGGAGCCGTGCCGCAGCAAGGTCAGGGTTCCGGCTTCATCGTCGACGCGAAGGGCCACATCCTCACCAACTTTCACGTCATCGAGGGCGGCCGGCAGATCGAAGTGACACTGGTGAACAAGCACAAGTACAAAGCGCAGCTAGTGCTCGAGGACCGTCCGCATGACTTGGCGCTGCTGCAGATCGAGGCGCCTAACCTCACCCCCGCTGTCCTCGCGAACTCGCAGAGCCTGCAGGTCGGCCAGAAGGTGTACGCCATCGGCAATCCCTTCGGACTCAGCGGCACGATGACGACTGGCATCATCAGCGCGCTGCGCTCGGTCCGCGGGCCGGAAGGCAATCTCATCGAGAACGCGATCCAGACCGATGCCGCCATCAATCCCGGCAACTCTGGCGGGCCACTGCTCAACTCGCGTGGCGAAGTGATCGGCATCAATTCACTGATCGCAACCAACCCTAACCAACAGATCGAGCAGAGCGCCGGCATTGGTTTCGCCATCCCGATCAACACGGCAAAGGCGGTGCTCGAAGACTTCGCACACTATGGCCGCATCCGCCGGCCTTCGCTGGGGATCACATCGTTGCCTGTCGGTCCGGACCTGGCAGAGCAGATGGGCCTCGCCGCCAATAATGGGGTGCTCATTCAGCGCGTCGTGCCCGGCGGAGCGGCAGAGCGGGCGGGCCTGCATGGCGGCAACCAGCAGGCCTACCTCGGCAACACTCCGATCTTCCTGGGCGGCGACCTGATCGTGGCCATCGATGATCGCGAGGTGACCAGCGGCCTCGACATCTCGCAGGTCATGGACGAGCACAAGACGGGTGATACGGTAACAGTCACGTTCCTGCGCGGTAAGCGCAAGATGACCGCAAAGGTGACGCTCGAAGAAGCCGGCACACGCAGCGCATAAGCCGGCAGGGAGAGAATCATGAGCACCAGGTGGACACCGCGGCAG
>JAOAPJ010000024.1 GCA_025462805.1 Acidobacteriaceae bacterium | reverse complement strand
GGGCACGGGACGGCAAAGGCCAGCAGGAGTGCCCACTCGATCCGCAGGCAGGTAAGTCTATGATTCAACGAATATCACCCAGCAAAAAACGCAAATTGAAGTCTCATGATAATGCGTTCGTTGGATGCGACCTGGGGGCGACGGGTTCGGTCGCGCACACAAGTGCAGGCAAAGGTAACGGAATTTCTGAAGAGGTCCGCCTCTTCCCGTTATCATCCGGTAAATGGCAGTATACGCAATGCCATCGGCCACCATGGCCCGTGACGCAAGTGCCCGCCGTGGTAACACGCATGGCAGCACAGGTAATGCAAGTTCGGATAGCTAGGGGCCGTCATCCAACATCGATTAAATTATAGTTGGCTCTCCGGAGCTTGCTGAGAGGGGAACTTGGAGAGAACTGTTTCTGTCGCCACGTACGACCGGCCGATACCCTTCCGTTTCATCCTGCTGCTGGCCGTGGTTGTCCACCTGCCGCTGCTGCTGATGAAGCTGCCCTTGCGGTCTTTCGACACCAACTTCCACATCTTTTTTGCCTCCCACTACGTTCACCACTGGTTCGACCCGTGGAACGTCAAGTGGTACGCAGGCTTCTCTCAGACCACCTATCCGCCGCTGCCCCAGCAATGGATCGCCGTGCTCTCCCACCTGATCGGACTGGACATGGCCTACATGGCCGTGCAGTTCGCCTCCATCCTGCTGCTGGCCCTCGGCGTCTATCGCTTCTCGCTGCTCTGGGTGGACCGCCGCGCCGCCTCCTACGCCGCGCTCGCCAGTGTCTTCGTCGGCTCGGAGAGCTTTCTCGTCTATGCTGCCGGCCAGTTGTCCACCACCTCGGCCGCGCCCATTTACCTGAACGCGCTGCCCTACCTCTACGAATGGGTCCGCCATGGCCGCTGGCGCTCCTTCCTCAAGGGCGCCGTGCTGTTTGCCGCCGCCGCTGCCGCCCACCACGCCACCCTCCTGTTCGGCTCCATGTTCTTTGCCGTCCCCGTGCTCATCCTCGCCTTCATGGATCGCGAAGACGGTAGCCGCGTCCCCGCCTCCTCGTTCATTGCCCGCACCATCGCCATCAGCGTCGTGGTCGGCGTCGAGATCGCTGTCGTCCTTCTGCCCTTCTGGATCGCGCTGATCGCCAACCCGGTGACACAGACCCCGATTCCACACGCCAGCCGTGCGAACTTCCTCCTGAGTCCACAGTGGGGCATGAATTATTTCGTGGTGCCGTATGGGGCTTTGATCCTGGTTTTGCCGTTTATCATCTGGCGCGGATCGGCAGCGCCGCGGCTGCGTCCGTTAATGTTCGGGTTCTGGGTCGCTTTTCTGGTCGGTTTAGGCGGTACTACACCGGTCGGCCGACTGCTCCTCGGCCGCGCCTACGAAGTCCTAACCATGGAGCGCTTCACCTACTGGGCGACACTGCTGGCGCTGCCCTTCGCCGGTCTGCTGGCGGAGGAATTGATCGACCGCTACCGCACCAAGGCCGTGATTGGGTTGACCGTTCTCGCTGCCTTCAGCTGCGGTTTAGGCGCAGCCTGGATCACGTATCACCCAGCGGACGCCGCTGATTTCAAGACAGACTCGGTCGCGGCATGGCTGAATCGTGACGGTCACGACCGCTACCGGTACGTCACCCTGGGCTTCGGCAATAAGGTGTCACGGCTGGCAGTCGAGACAGCGGCGAGCAGCGTGGACGGCGAGTGGAACTCTGGCCGCACCCTGCCGGAGTTGACCGCGAACGGGGCCGGCTCACTAACCAACACAAAGTACTTCGGCCGCCCGGGCCTGGATGCGCTCCGTGCCATTCTCTACCACGCGGATTTCTACGGTCTGAAGTGGGTTTTCGTCAGAGACCCTTACTATGACCCACTGCTGTCGTTCGCCGGCTACCGCAAGGTCGACGCTCTGGAGGACAAGACCATCACCATCTGGAGCAAAGAGGGTGCCCCTCCCGCGGTGCCGGTGAATACCGCCCTGATCCCGCCGCATTGGCAGGGGCTGCTGTGGGGGACTCTCCCGTTCGGCAGTAGCCTGCTCGCCCTGCTGGTTCTCCTGATACCTGAGAAGCGATGGGGGCACAGCGAGGAAGTGGGGTCGCCGACGGCCTCTGAACCCCTGGCGCAAGGGAGACTGGTCTAATGAGCGGACGGCTGCTTGCCCTATCCATTACTGTCGCAACCGTAGTTCTAGTGGTGATCGGCACGCTTCATCCGAATGCGGCTGCGGTCGCACTGGCGGACTCCGGGGCGTCCAGTCTGCTCAGCCCATCCTCTACGCCGGAGGCTGCAGTCGAGAATCTGGCCCGGGATATCGGTCAGCGGAACTTTGCGGGAGCTTATTCGCGGCTGGCCAACAAAGGGGAGTTCAGTGAGGCCGATCTCGTCCGCGATGTCACCGGCAACTATCTGAGCCTGCGCACCTATGCGACGCTCGACCACTTCGACGTACGTCCGCTCCATGCCACCGCGAACGATGCTGAAGTTCAGCTAGTTCTTCGCTGGTCAACCGTGGTCGGCACCTTTCCGGATACCAAGAATCTGCATGTCATCCGGAACGGCGATCGCTGGCAGGTGGAATGGCCTCTGGTCAAAGAGACGCGCGTTCCCCCGCAGGTGATCCCGGTGAACTATCTGAGGTGGGATGTGATCTACCGTGGTCCGGAGGATGACTGGGGAGCCCAGGATGTAGAGTCCCCGCACGTCCGAATCGTGGATATGCACCCGGTCGAGCGGGGTGACGGCGTTCTGATCATGGGTGAGCTCCTGAACGAGGACGTCGTCCCGGCCTATGTTGCAGTGAAGGCAACACTGGTGGGAAAGAATGGCCAAGTGATCGGGACGGAGGATAGCTTCGACAAGATCTCCCATGTCCTGCTGCCGAAACAGGTCACGCCGTTCCTGATCTCATTCGCCAAAGTCTCTCTATCGCAGGTGGGCAGTGTTCGCATGGAACCCGCCTCTTCCCTGATCGCGGCCTCGGCAGATCCGGTGATTGCGATCCAAGACCAGCAGCTTCATCCGGCTCCAGGCGCATCCCTGACCGGCAAACTCGTCGATCAGAGTGGGCAGGTCGTCAACGTGGCGCATGTACTAGGAACTTTTTACGACCGGAATGGACAATTAGTGTGGGTCGCTGATCATTATTTGGATCGTGCCCTCTTGCCGCAGACGCCCACCTCGTTTACTATCTCCATTCCCCCAGACATTGCAAGCCAGGTGAGCACTGAACGCGCCGTTGCGGCGACGTACAGTTCGGGCGGTGTCCAATGAGGCTCCGGGACTCGCTGTCGCTCGGGGCCATGATCGTCGCCACGATCACGCCGGCGTATGCCCAGACGGCGCAGATGATTTTGCCGAAAAGCGCTGAAGCAGGAAAACCGTTCGTTATCCAGACAACCGGAACGGGCAAAGCGGTGATCTACATCGTAGGTTTCGGACAAGCCATGCGCCAAGAGGTGCAGCTGGGAGAAGCGATGTCAGTTGCTGCGGGAGTCCTCCACAACGCCGGTCATTACCAGGCTGTGCTCGTAGCTGGGTCTTCGAACGAGACCGGCGACTTCGACGTGGCGCCAGCCGGCCAGGTGGCGAATGTGAGCTTCCTCGCAAAGCCCTCGCGCCTTCCCGTAGGGCTGCGGGACGGCATCAGTGGAGCAGTCTACGTCTTCGATGCCTATCAGAACCTGATCTTGACGCCCACTCCGGTCTCCTTCCAGCTATCTGCTGGATCAGGAGTGAGTCAGACGCGCACCGCAGTCACACGGAATGGATACGCCTGGACCCAGATGGATTCTGCACCCAAGGAAGGCGCTGCCCAGTTCATCGCCCGCGTCGGTGACATTTCCAGCACCCGGGTCATCCAGGAGGTCCCCGGAGATCCTTGCGGTCTGCGGGTCAGCGCCCGTCCCTCTGGCCAAAAGATTGAACTCCAGACCGATCCGTTGAAGGACTGCACGGGCAATGCCGTACCGGACGGGACGATCGTCACCTTCACTGAGGCATACGGGAACGCCCAGACGACGGTGGATGTGCCCCTGAAGCGTGGCATCGCCCAGACCGAGTTGCCGGCATACCCCGGGGCAAGGATTTCTGCTGCCGCAGGTGTTGTGATGGGAAACGAGATTCGCTGGGGGGGACAGCAGTGAGGAGACTGGCAGCGGTGGTCTGTGCCGTAGTGGCGGCGACGCTCTCGGCAGGCGCTGATCAGAGTTCGGTGCGGACCTCGGTTCGCGTCGAGCCGGTGAAGCTGCAAGGGCCAAGAGTTCTGAACGACCAGACCAGGGACGCAGTGATTCGTGACTATCTGGAGGCGTGGCAGAGCCTCGGAAAGGCACTCGAAGCGAACCGAACCGACCTGCTCGATCGGGATTTCGTGGGGACTGCTAAGGACAAGGTGACGCAAGCCATACACGAACAGGTTACTGCCGGTATCACTACTCGTTATGTGGACCGCAGCCATGACCTGCAGATTGTCTTCTATTCTCCGGAGGGCTTGTCTATACAGTTAGTAGACAAGGTTGATTACGACGTGCAGGTTCTGGATCACGGAAAGATCCAGTCCACCCAGCAGGAGCACGCGCATTATGTTGTCGTTCTTTCTCCGTCGGAGGTGCGCTGGAGAGTACGCATCTTACAGGCAGGGACTGTTGAGCATTGAGGGCCCCGAAGTGGATGTTTGAAGGTCGTCACAAGAACGACGTGGTAACGCGCATTTCATGCAGTCTTGCAGTGACTTTGGGATGCAGTCGGAATTAGGGAGAGTGCTAGATGATATCTGTCGTCGTGCCTATTTATAACGAAGAGGAACTGATTGTACGGTTCCACGAAGCTGTTTCAAATGCCTTGGACGGAATAGCTGAGGACTGGGAGGTCGTGTACGTCAACGACGGCTCCCGCGATTCTTCGCTCGAGATTCTCAAGAACCTGCAATCGGAAGATCCCCACGTTGTGGTGGTGGAGCTCTCGCGCAACTGGGGCCACATGGGTGCAATCGCGGCGGGTCTGCAGACCTCACGCGGCGACGCCACCATCATCATGGATGGAGATTTCCAGGATCCACCTCACGTGCTGCCCGAGCTCGTCGAAGCATGGCGCGCCGGAGCCGAAGTAGTGGTCGCGGTGCGGAGAAGCCGGCAGGAGAGCCGTAAGCTGCTGGCTAAGCTCTTCCCTCTCTTCTATCGCGTGCTCGGTGCGCTGTCGGATTTTCCGATTCCGCTGGATGCGGGCATATTCGGCCTGCTGAATCGGAAGGCTGTCGACTCCATTAACTCCCTCCGGGAGCGCAATCGGTATCTGCCGGGGCTGCGCGCCTGGGTGGGTTATCGCAACGCAGTCGTGTACTACGATCGGCAGGATAGAGCAGCGGGAGATGGCAAGCTCTCGTTCGTCAGCCGAATCAAGTATGCGATGGACGCTATCACCAGCTTCAGTTATAAGCCGCTGCGTTTGGCCTTCGCGATGGCCGGACTGTCGACCAGCTTGGCTGTGCTACTGGCCTTATCCACCATGTTCTCGAGTAACCCCTTCCACTCTGTTGGCTTTGGGCTGGCTGCAGCAATCTTCCTGGTCGGAAGTATGCTGCTGGTCTGCGTAGGAGTGCTCGGCGAGTACATCGGACGCGTATATGACGAGGTGCGGGCGCGGCCGTTGTCGATCATCAGCAGGGTCTACGCGGCAACCGATCTCATGCCGGTGCAGAGCAGTGGTGCATATGAGGAAATGGAGCCAGCGGCAAAGTTCCGGGCACACGTCGCCTAGAAGATGCAGTCGCTGGTTTCGGCAACGTCTATGGCTTGGCCGGTTGGCTCTCCCCGACCGGCTAGGACCCACGGCTAGGGCAATACGGGGTGCAGCTTAGCCGAGCCGCAGCTATCCACGCCCTTCTCTATCGCTGTCCCTTCTTCGTAGTCGTTCCAGGTTGCGACAAGCAGATAGGGCATGTAGTAGCTACTCGAGTGTTGTTTCCAAAGGCTTGACGTGTCCGCGAGAGTCTTGCCGCAGCGGGGGGCGATGTGGCGATTCTGTCCCCAGGAAGCCTTGCTGTCATCGAAGCTGGCCCATGCACCTCCGACTGCGATCTTGTCGGGAAATTTCGATTGCATGGCGTTGTAGAAGTCGGTCAGGTACTCCTCACCCCAATTGCTGCCGTCAGTTGTCCAACTTTTCGGTCCGGGATTCACCCAAGCATAAAAGCCATCCACTCCTGGAACGGATGAGTTTGGAGCATACTCGTCGATCAACAGCGGGCTTGATTCCCACTTAGCAACCTCGGCCCGGACGCGATTCCAGTCGGTGTGTCTTCCCTTGGGGAAGATGAAGATCACGGGATGCCTATCGTAGTGGAGATACGCCTTGCGACCCGGAGCATCCGCTGCGAGATAGGTCTTATGGAAGAGTTTGAAGTCTTCGATCGCCTCATCGGTGGCGCCGTCTTCCTCGTCTGTTTCGTCGTACATCATGGCGAGGTGGAACTGTTCCTCCGCAGCGATGGTCTGCAGGAGCGCGTAACTATGATCGATGAAGGGCTGCCGGTAGCCGTACCAATCCACCACAAAGCCGGTGATGCCCAGCGCCTTTGCCTGGCGGATCTGCTTGCGTATCTCGGCGGGGTCGTGCGACGAGTATCCGATGGAGATGTGCTGAGGGTGCCCAAACCAAGCTTCATACACTGCCAGCACCTGGGCCGGCCCGTCAGGCTTGGGCCGGCTCGCCTGCGAGGCTTGCGGCGTTGCGGAGTGTCCGCACCCATGCATCCAGGAGAGAAGAAAAAGGAAAACGAGGGAGAGCCGAGATGCCATAATCGAACTACAGTTTAAAGGATGGCAGCCTCCGGGGCCTCCCTGGATGTGCGTGAGACATCTCAGAGGCAGCATGTACGGCGACTGTGATGACCACTGCGCAACGACCTGGATGACCGTGGAACGCTGCGGATGTCGAATTCAATATCATCCGGGACGACAGCGGCAGAAAATGAGGTTGATCGTCTCGTCTTCTATCTTGCCAGCATGCGCAGATGCGCCGTTGTATGGAAGCGGAGCTTCTCAAGGCTTAAGGCAAGACTGACTTGGTGAATAGCAGAATGCAGGAATCGAAAACACTGCTGTCGCGGCTACTGTCCGGTAGTCTCGTACTTCTTCTGGGGTCGGGGTTGGCGGCTGCGCTCAACTTCGTCTACAACATGTCGGTCGCTCGCTTCCTCGGCCCCACCGCGTACGGGCATGCGACAGCCATCTACACGCTCCTGATTCTGATATCCGCAGTCACGCTCTCCTTCCAGATCGTTCCCGCGAAGGTCGTCGCTCAACAGGGCACTCTCGAAGCTAAGGGATCCGTCTATCGGGATTTCCATCGCAGTGCCTGGGCATGCGGCATCGCTGTGGCCCTCCTGATGGTCATGTTCCACGGCACCATCACCTCCTTTCTCAGACTGCCCAGCACTACTCTCGTCGATTTGATCGCCATCGGGGCGGCCTTTTACGTGCCCCTGGGCAGCCGGCGCGGCTATATCCAGGGCGCCTACGGCTTCCGATCCCTGTCGACCAATCTGGTCCTGGAAGGACTGGTACGGCTCGGCGGATCACTGCTGTTGATGGCCTTCGGCTTTGGCGTCAATGGTGTCATCATCGCGAACACGGCCGCGATCGCCGTAGCCTACCTGGCTGCCTCGCCCAAGCTGCCGCCCAGCGTTCCGCACAAGCTGCGTCTGTCCTATGCACTCCGTGAATCGATGCAGGCCATCGTCTTTTTTGCTGGCCAGGTTCTGATCAACAACTGCGACATCGTTCTCGTAAAGCACTTCTTCTCCCCTGCTCTCGCCGGTCTCTACGCCGCGATTGCCATGGTAGGGAGAGTGATTTTTGCCTTCTCTCAAGCAGTTGTGAATAGCATGTTTCCGCTGGTAGCGGGTGTAGGCGATGAGGAAAGGCGAGACCTCAAGGTCATCGCAACCTCTCTGCTGCTGGTGCTGGGGATCGGATCGACGGTGGCCATCATCTTACGTCTGGCGCCAGGGGGGATCTGGGCGGTTTTCTTCGGGCCAGGTTTTGGCATCGCTGGCAAACATGGTTTGCCCTATCTGCTGTCGCTCTATGCCGTCACGACGGTGATCTACTGCCTCAGTGTGGTGATGATTAGCTATGAGATGTCTTACAAGATTGCAAACACCAGCTGGATTCAACTGGTGTTTGCGGGTGTGCTGGTAGCGGGAATCTGTGAGTTTCATGGATCGCTGCGTGAGGTGATCCTCGTTCAGCTGGTGCTGATGATCACGCTCTTCCTCTGCGGCGCACTCCCCTTTCTTGCGAGTTCCCTGCTGGCGTCTGAGCGGGTGCAGCGGATTAGCGCAGGTCGCCCTATTCGGCTGATCAAGCGTGTCTCCGAAGATGAGGTGATTGCCGACTTTCTGCAAAGTGAGTTCAATCGGCCGATCTTCGGCGAATACCATGAGACGCTCGGCAGTATTGTCCGCAGCCCGAACCTTGAGGATGCGGAGGAGAATGCAAAGCGGCGCGCTCTGCTGTTTATCCGTCACTTCGCGTTATGGAAGGAGCTGCCGCCGGACACGCATTGGTATGAGGTTGAGGTAAAGCAACCAGATCTGGAGAGGATCCGCGTGTTTCCACGAGCGCAGTGGCGGAAGCTTGCACCGCGATCATTTTGGATTCTCGAGGTGGCGGAGCGCATTCGGAGGCAGCAAGAGGTCAGCCCGAGCGAATTTGCAACAAAGATCGCATCCATAGGAAACAGACTGGAAGGCGAAGAAAAGCTTGGTTCTGTCCTCCTGATCGGAGTCAATGAGAGCGAGCCGCTCACAATTTTGGACGGAAATCACCGGCTGGTTGCATCTATATTGACGGATCCGCCGAGTGTCGAGAGCCTGCGCTTTCTCTGCGGCTTTTCGACGAGGATGACGGAGTGCTGCTGGTACATGACGAATCTCGCCACGCTGTACAGATACGGCAGGAACGTCTTGAAGCACCTTGTACGGGATCATGAGGCGGAGCTGGAACGTTTACTGCAGCGCGCCAGCTAGTTCGAGGTACGCGGGAGCCACTGCTGAGGCCACATGTGACCCTGGGTTTAATCAGCATAGGAAAGGACACAGACTTGATCGGGCTAGATACAGCGATACGGAAACGACGCGTGGTTGTTGTGCAACTGCTGGCTGAATTGAACGCGGCAGCGGAGCAGGCGCTCTTCGATGAGGTTGAGCGTTGTATGGATCTTGACCGTCCTTGCCTGGTGCTCGACTTCGCCGTGGTGAGCCAACTGTCGGACGCGCTGGTCTATCGGCTACTTTGCTGCCTCGAAGAGGCTATGAAGCGGAACGGAGATATCCGACTGGCGGGTCTCGCCCCAGATTTCCGCGCCTTCGTGGAGCGAAGCAGTCTCGATCGGCTGTTCGAGATCTACGACAGCATTGCGGAAGCGGTGAACAGCTTCCATGGTGGGCCATTTATGACCTTTTCGGAGCCGCTCTCCTCTGCCCGCTCGAACCGAGAGTCAGAGAGCGCTGCCTAACCGTTCTTCCAAAGGGGGAATTTTTCTGAGGCGTCGAGCAGTAACGGAAACACACGTGATGAAGACCTTCGCTCCATGGCTTCGCGGAACAATCGGAGTGTGCCTGGTTGGCTCTTTGGCATTTCCTTTTGGAGGAGCTGTCACGGCACATGCACAGCAGTCTGCGCAGACGCCGCAAGCGGCTAGCGGCCCAGCGGGTCAGACTGAACCACAGACCACAAAACCAGTTCCAGATGCTCCTGCACCGGCAGATAGCCAGACGACCGCCAACCGACCGGCGACTGCTCCTCAGAGCTCTCAGCAACCAGAGAGTTCCCAGGAACCAGCGAAGCCGCAGAACGGCAGCCCGGTGGGAACCGCCGCTGCTCCATACGAGAAGGGCGTTGGAGTCGCTGCTTCCCGGCCAGCAGGAGCAGTAATTGCGCCAGCAAAGCAGAAACGTACTCGTTCGTTTGTGATCAAGGTCGGACTCCTGGTCGGTGCCGCGGCTGCCATCGGCACTGTTGTTGCGCTTTCAAGTGCGAGCCCGAGCCGCCCCCACTAAGAGATTCATCCGCAGATGACAGCAAAGGTTGATAGCCATTTATGTCTCTAGTCGCTAAGAACCACGAGCGCCGATTTGTGAGCTTCTCCGGCATGGACGGAGCCGGCAAGAGCACACAAATTCATAATCTGAGGACACGCCTCTCCGAGGCTGGCCTGCGTGTGTCCCTGATCACGTTCTGGGACGACGTCGCCCGCCTGACCCACTTACGTGAGGTGAGTGGACACAGGTTGTTCAAGGGCGAGAAGGGGGTTGGATCTCCAACCAAACCGATCAACCGTCGAGACAAAAACGTCCGCTCGTGGCCGATGACCCTGGTGCGATGTTTCCTCTACCTCGTCGATGCCGTCTCGTTGCGCATGGTAGTGAAGAATGCCCTGCAATCCGATGCCGATTTCATCATTTTCGATCGCTACGCCTACGATGAACTCGCAAATCTAACACTGAGCAATCCGCTGGCTCGGGCTTATGTTCGCTTCATCATGAAGATCGTCCCTCGGCCTCACGTGAGCTATCTGCTGGACGCCGATCCGCTGGAAGCTCGTGCACGGAAGCCGGAATACCCACTCGACTTCTTATATCTCTGCCGCGCCTCGTACTCGACACTGAGTTCCCTCATAGGAGGAATGACCATCATCCCTGCTATGCCTGTGCAGGATGTTGAGCGCGAGGTGCTGCATCACGCATGGAAACAGCTCCCCGCCGAGGCCGCGCAGAGGAACGTCTCGTATCAAGCACAGTAACCGGGCGGCTCTCGAATGATGGCCTCTGAACCGCAGCACTCTGCTCCAATTCACCTCGAGCGCGCTAACTTGTTCTACAGCGGCGATGGGATTCCCACTATGGGTCGGTGAGCACGTCACAGATACGAAGCAATAACTTGTCGCGTTGACAGCGTCAGTCTACGCAACCATGGCACTTCCGATCTGCCCAAGGCTTTGCGCAAGCCCGGCTTTGCGCAAGCCTACCCAGGCTCTATTCACGAGTGACAAATCGGTGTCGCGATTCTCTACTTGATGGCGAGGGAATCTGCCAGCTATAGTTAGGTAGCTGCTTCTCCTCTCCCCTGGAACCAGCATCAATCCATTCAGCCACGCGATGAGTCAGCACGAGATCTTCCCATCTCATCGGCGTGTACTTAAGACCCAGAGGCATCGGTCGTGAAGCAGCTCTCTTTTCTTATCGCATTTCTCCTGTCATTCGTGTCGCCGGCCCTTGCCACGGTTACTGTTACTAGCCCAATTGCTGGCTCTACGGTGACTTCGCCGGTGCACTATGTAGCATCCGCCACCACCTCAACCTGTTCCAAGGGCGTGGCGTCGATGGGCATCTACGTCAATAACAAGCTTGTCTATGTAGTGAATGCGACTAAGCTCGATCATCTGCTCACTCTGGCCGCCGGATACGAGCACACAGTTGTGGAGGAGTGGGATCACTGCGGCGGGGCGTCGTTCGCGACCATCAATCTGACGGTGAAGAGTAGTGCGCCGAGCGCGCCAACAGTGAGTATCAGCGCTAATCCTACCTCCGTCGCTGCCGGAGGGTCATCGACTTTGAACGTTACGGCGACTAATGCCAGCACGGTAGCTTTGAGCGGCTCTGATGGGAGCAGTTATACTCTCTCCGCCACCGGCGGAACGAAGACTGTCACCCCTAGCGCGACCACCACCTACACTGCAAACGCTTCTGGCTCCGGCGGAAGTGCCTCAGCGAAGACCATAGTGACAGTAGCTACGCCCAACGCGCCTACGGTCAGTGTGAAGGCCAACCCAACATCCATTACCGCAGGGCAATCCTCCACGTTGACGGTGGCGGCGGCAAACGCCACCGGCCTGACGCTCACGGGCTCTGACGGGAGCAGCTACACGGTTTCATCCACCGGCGGCACAGTGACTGTCACCCCCAGCGCCACTACGACGTACACCGCAGACGCCACCGGAGCAGGAGGCAGCGCCTCCGCGAGCGCAACTGTGACGGTAGCCTCCCAAGGCAGCGCAAATGCCATCAATCATGTGGTCTTCATGCTTGAGGAGAACCACTCCTTCGACAACTACTTTGGCATGCTCAATCCCTACCGCCGCGGCAAGGGTTGGAACGTCGGTGACGATGGACACACGTATGACGTGGATGGCATCGACGATAAGCTGAACACGACGAATCAGACCGACGAGGGCGTCAGTGTCCCATTGTTCAAGCTGAAGAGCACTTGCATCGACGATGCAAGTTCATCCTGGCTGGAGAGCTATGGTGATGTAAATCGATACAATTTCCTCCAGACACGTCCCATTCTGATGGATGGGTTCGTGCATACCGCCGAAGGCTTCGCGAAGAACTGTGCTAGTACAGGTACCTGCTCCGGGTCTTTCACGGATACCACAGGGCAACGGGCTATGGGGTATTACGACGAAGGCTTCCTGAACTACTACTACTACATAGCCTCGCAGTTCGCTGTGTCAGACAGGTGGTTCTCTCCCGTGTCCTCGAAGAGCATCCCAAACCGACTGGCTACATTCACCGGTGGCACGACTCAGGGCCTCGTGTTTGACCCGGGCTCGAACGATCACCTTCCGCAGCTCAGTATTCAGACCATCTTCCAGGAGTTGGATAACGCAAAGGTTTCCTGGAAGATTTACTACAGCGCCACGAACGGATTCTGCGCGGCTGGCCAGCCTTGTGGGTCGGGCAGTGCAAACTACCCGGATACGAGTTTCTCTACGATGACCTATGCAAACCGGTACTGGTACGGAAATCCGTCCAAGGCGGCCTGCACGGGAACTACTCAGCCCTCTAGCGTGGTTGGCGACACGTCCGATTCCTTCTGCATCGATCCGAACCACATCGCTCCAGTCTCCACCTACAAGAGTGATGCAGCCAATGGAACGCTGCCCAGCTTCAGTTTCATCGAATCTGGCTCTGGCCTGAATGATGAGCATCCCGGCTCCGGTCAATCGATCCTGACTGGTCAGGCGGAGGTCGCCAGCCTCGTAAATGCGCTGATGACGAGTCCCTCATGGAAGGACTCCGTATTCTTCCTCAGCTACGACGAGGGAGGCGGCCCCTACGACCACGTGCCGCCGGTCCCTGGCCATTCAAACGACAAGACCAGTCCTGGCTTGGGAAGCATCCCGGACATCTCGACGATCGCGGTAAACCCCGATAGCTATTTACCGTGTGTGCCCAGCGGAGGTACGCCCACGACGCATTGCGATCTGAACTCGAGCGAACCGGGGGCGCACTCTGGGGATGCCGCGGCAATCAACGGCTATGCCGCACAACTTGGTTTCCGGGTCCCGAACCTCGTTGTATCGCCATTCACCCGGCGGCACTATGTGTCGCATGTACCCATGGATCACACTGCAGTGATCCGGTTTGTCGAGAATCGCTTCATCGGGAGCTCTGCCCATCTGACAGCCCGGGATGCGGCGCAGCCAAACCTGCTGGACTTCTTTGACTTCACAGGCGTGCCGTGGGCAACACCGCCATCGCCGTCTCAAGTACCCGCGCCTGTCACTCCGACCACTCTGGGATATAACCCTTGCACGCCGAGTTCCATGTAGGGCTGCGACAACTGCATTGGGGGGGGCCGGTCATCCGGCCCATCTCCATGAGAGCTCGATCGCAGAAGCGCTCGATTGCACTGCCTTATTCGGTGGGTATAGGCTGCCAATCAGAGTTGGCCCAAGGTCACGCGAGGCTCGACCGCATCGGCTGGCGAAGAACTCGCTGACGACCGGACCATCACGCCATGGCCCCAAAGGTATCTGCGGCAATCGTCCGAAGGCGCTTCTCCATTCGGGGGATCGTGCAGGGTGTCGGCTTTCGCCCCTTTATCTACAATCTGGCCCGGGACCTTGAACTCGCTGGCTACATCTTCAACTCGGCTTCCGGAGTGACGGTCGAACTCGAGGGCGAAGCGCCAGCCATCGATCAATTCCTGATTACCCTGAAATGCAGTCCGCCACCTCTGGCGCAGATCACCGAGATCTGTTTTCAAGATCTCGCAGTCACTGGTAAGCCTGGGTTTTCCATTCGCGAGAGCCGCGATGAGTCCCAGGCGTTCGCGCTGGTCTCGCCTGATGTGGCCACCTGCGATGAGTGCTGGCGCGACTTCACGGAGCCCGGCAATCGGCGCTTCGGCTACCCCTTCACCAACTGCACCAATTGCGGCCCACGCTACACCATCATCCAGGACGTTCCATACGATCGGCCGCGCACCACAATGGCCAAGTTCCGGATGTGTCCTCTGTGTCAGGCGGAGTACGAGGACCCAGGCAATAGGCGCTTCCACGCGCAGCCCAATGCCTGCCCCTGCTGCGGGCCGAGCGTAGTGCTGGTGCAGCGCGGCGCCGCCATGCCTCCGCCGGCGACGTTTGAAGACTCAGCGTCGACATCGCTGGCGGTCTTTCAGCAGGTGCGCGCCCTGCTGCAGGCGGGGGAGATTGTTGCCGTCAAGGGACTCGGCGGATTCTTCATCGCATGCGACGCGAGGAACGAATCCAGCGTGCAGCAGCTCCGGCAGCGCAAGAGACGCAGTGACAAGCCTTTCGCATTGATGGCGCGCGATATTGCGGCAGTGGAATCGATGTGCGTGCTCACAGACGAGGATCGGCTTGCGCTCCAGAGCGGGCGCCGCCCCATCGTCATCCTTGCCCGTCGTACAGATGTCGGCCTCGCGGGCTCCATCGCTCCCGGTAACCCATCCGTTGGTATCATGCTGCCTTACACGCCACTCCATGCGCTCTTATTCAGCGATGGCCTCGGAGAACCCGCCGAGTTCCCTGCCCTGGTGATGACCAGCGGCAATCTAAGCGAAGAGCCCATCGTCACCGCAAATGAGGAGGCATGGCAACGGCTGGCGCCGGTGGCCGACTGGTTCCTGCTGCACAGTCGGGACATTTACATGCGGGCCGACGATTCAGTAGTGCGCATCGTGCAAGGTCGCGAGCGCGTTCTCCGCCGCTCGCGCGGTTACGCGCCACTTCCCATCGATCTCGGCATGCCGCTCTCTCCCATTTTGGCGTGCGGGGCGGAGTTAAAGAACACCCTTTGCTTGACACGCGATCGTTACGCGATCCTCAGCCAGCACATTGGCGATCTTGAGAACTACGAGACGCTGCGCTTCTTTGAAGAGACACTCGGCAACCTGAAAAAGCTCTTCCGCGTGGAGCCGCAGGCCGTAGCCTACGACCTGCATCCGATGTACATCAGTAGCCGCTACGCTCAGTTACTTTCGGTGAAACACAAGATTGGGGTCCAGCATCATCACGCTCATATCGTGAGTTGCATGGCGGAAAACCACATTCGCGGCAAGGTCATCGGCGTCGCCTTTGACGGGACCGGCTACGGGACGGATGGTGCCATCTGGGGAGGCGAGTTCCTCATCGCGGACTACGCTTGCTTTGAGCGTCGCGCCCATCTCCGCTACGTGGCGCTTCCCGGCGGCGACGCGGCTGTGCGTCAGCCCTGGCGAATGGCGCTTAGCTATCTCCGGGACATCTTGGGGACCGGGCCCCTGCCAGCCCTGCGCATGCTCGAAAGTGTGCCTCCGCGGCAGTTGGCCCTAGTGGACATGATGCTCAGCCGAAGTATCCAGACGGTGCCGACATCCTCCTGTGGACGACTCTTCGATGCTGTCGCCGCGCTGGTCGGGATGGGGCAGCAGCTCAGTTTCGAGGGGCAGGCTGCTATCGCGCTCGAATCCATAGCGGATGCCGGGGTCGAGAGTGACTATCCCTTTGCGATTCAGGACGGTGAGCCGTTGCAAGTCGACATGCGACGGACGATTGAAGCGGTGGTCCGCGAGTCGCTCGCAGGCATTTCTGCCGGACAGATCTCGGCCAGATTCCACAACACAGTCGCGGCGGCAATCGTGGCGGTCTGCCGCAGGCTTCACGGGCAGGAGGGGCTGCGCCGCGTCTGCCTCAGCGGCGGCGTCTTCCAAAATATCTATTTGCTAGAGCACACTGTGAAGGGCTTATATAGAGCCGGGTTCGAGGTGTTCCTGCACGCGCAGGTTCCGCCGAACGACGGCGGCATAGCCCTTGGACAGGCCGTCATCGCGAACGAGCGATTGCGCGAAGGAGACTGAGGCATGTGTCTCGCAATTCCCGGGAAGGTGGTCGAAGCCTTTGACCGTCAAGGCATGCGGATGGCCAGGGTGCAGTTTGGTGGCATCGTCCGCGAGGCATGCTTGGACTACGTGCCCGATACACACATCGGCGAATACGTCCTGGTACACGTCGGCTTCGCCATCAGCAAGATAGATGAGGAGGAAGCCGCGCGCACCTATCAAATGCTGGAAGAGCTGGACCAGCTCACTGAGCTACAGGCCCCAGTCGTTGACGAGCTTGGCCAGGAGGAGAGCCCCCATGAAGTACCTAGACGAGTATCGTGACGGGCGAGTCGCCCGCAAGATCGTGGATGAGATCCACCGGGTGCAGACAAGGCCCTGGGTCATCATGGAAGTCTGCGGCGGGCAGACCCATTCCATTGTCAAGAACGGCATCGATCATCTGTTGCCGGCGGGAGTCGAGCTGGTGCACGGTCCTGGCTGTCCCGTCTGCGTTACGCCTCTGGAGATGATCGACAAGGCACACGCCATTGCTCGGCGACCCAATGTCATCTTCTGCTCTTTCGGAGACATGCTGCGCGTTCCTGGGTCGAACGGCGATCTATTCACAATCAAGTCAGAGGGAAGCGATATACGTGTGGTGTACTCTCCTCTCGACTGTCTCAAAGTTGGGCGCGCTAACCCTGACAAGCAGATCGTCTTCTTTGCCATTGGTTTTGAGACCACATCGCCAGCCAACGCGATGCTCGCTTGGCGCGCCAAGCAGGAGGGACTCTCCAATGTCTCCTTGCTTGTCTCCCATGTGCTGGTACCGCCCGCTCTGCGAGCCATCCTGCAGTCGCCGCAGAATCGCGTGCAGGGTTTCCTCGGGCCCGGACATGTCTGCGCGGTGGTCGGATACGAAGAGTACGAGCCCATCAGTGCACAGTTCGAGGTCCCCATCGTTGTCACGGGATTTGAGCCACTCGACATCCTTCAAGGGACCCTCATGGTGATCCGACAGTTGGAAAAGGGGCAGGCGACAGTCGAGAATGAATACTCGCGCATCCTCAATCGCGCTGGCAATCAAGCTGCACAGTCACTGGTGATGCGGGTCTTTGAAGTTGTGGATCGCAAGTGGCGCGGTATCGGAAACATCCCCGCCAGTGGCTATCAGTTGCGTTCTGATTTCTGGAAGCATGATGCAGAACGACTCTTCGACGTAGCGGAGATCGGCACTCTCGAGCCGGAGATATGCATCAGCGGCCAGATCCTGCGGGGGATTCTCAAGCCGAAGGACTGCCCTGCCTTCGGGAGCCTCTGCACACCGCAACATCCGCTCGGAGCCACCATGGTCTCGGCCGAGGGCGCATGTGCCGCATATTACGCGTACGGCCGCCATCTGGAGGCACGACCCGCATCGGTCGATGTTCCCGTGCACACGGTCGGGGGTATGGCATGAACGATCAGGGGGCGGCAGAGCTCGACGGGAACAGCCATGTGCTTGCCAATGGCAATGCTGCGAGCAACGTGGAGCTTTCCTTGCCGCTGCACGGTAGCTGCCCTCTGCCGATCTTCAACCATAGGAACATCGTGCTCGGCCACGGTAGCGGGGGCAAGCTCTCGGCCGAACTCATAGCGAAAGTGTTCCTTCCAGCCTTTGCTAATCCGATCCTTGAACGGCTCGAGGATCAGGCGGTCTTCGAAATAAACGGCGCCCGCCTCGCTTTCACTACAGATTCGTTCGTTGTCACACCGATTTTCTTCCCCGGCGGTGATATCGGGCAGCTCGCCGTCAATGGAACCATCAACGACTTGGCCATGAGCGGCGCTCGGCCGCTCTATCTAGCTGCCGCCTTTATTCTCGAGGAGGGCCTTCCCACCGACGATTTGCGCCGCATCGTGCAATCCATGGGTGCCGCTGCACGAAGCGCCGGCGTGCAGCTCGTCACCGGTGATACGAAAGTCGTGAATCGCGGCAAAGGCGACCAGATCTTCATCACCACAACAGGCATAGGACTGATCGAGCGTCCGGTTACTATCTCTGCCGCACGCGCGCGGCCGGGTGATCGCATCCTGCTGAGCGGCTACATCGGCGACCACGGGATGGCCATTATGTCGCAGCGTGAGAATCTGGAATTCGAGGGGGCAATTTCGAGCGACTGCGCTTCCTTGCACGGGCTCGTTTCTACCATGCTGGAGACCTGTGCGGGTGCAGGCATGCTCGACGCCATCCACTGCCTGCGTGACCCGACCCGGGGTGGCGTTGCGACCACGCTCAATGAGATGGCTGCGCAATCCCAGGTGGGCATGCTCCTCCGCGAGCACCTCATTCCCGTGCGCGAGAGCGTACGCGGTGCGTGCGAGATCCTGGGTCTGGA
>JAOAPJ010000450.1 GCA_025462805.1 Acidobacteriaceae bacterium | reverse complement strand
CTCGTTTGGCTTATGGTGCATGCGGTCTTCGAGGTTGACGGCGCGCAGCGCACCCTTGGCTCGTTCCATGCGCTCTGCGGCCGGCGTGCCGTTATAGATCAGCGGCAGCTCCACATTGTGCAGCGCGGTAGCGCGCGCCAGCAGGTTGAAGGTTTGGAAGACAAACCCGATCTCGCGATTGCGGATGCGAGCCAGCTCGTCATCGTTCAGGTCGCTGACCCGATGACCGTTCAGAGTGTAGGTGCCGCGGCTCGGCGTGTCCAGGCAACCGATCAGGTTCATTAGCGTCGACTTGCCGGAGCCGGAGGGTCCCATGATGGCTACATATTCGTTGTGCTGGATGCGAAGGCTGACCCCGCGCAAAGCATGGACCTGTTGCTCGGAGCCCATGTCGTACGTCTTCCACAGGTCCTCCACCACGATTACGTCGCCCTTCGGCACAGGTACCGGGTTCGCCGCCTCCGCTGCCGTCATCGTCTCCGCCGCCATGCCCGAACTCCTTGTCGCCTAGCTATCTTGTCACCTGTGCTATGTAGTGGACGTCGCCGTGCTCGCGGCGTTTGCATCCAGTGGCTTGACTTGTGCACCGCTCTTCAGCTCACGCAAGGTCTTGTAAGGGCCGGTTACGATCTCGTCGCCTGCGGCGAGGCCGCCGGTCACCTCGATGTCGGTCGTACCCGTGATGCCAGTCGTAATCGGTACGAAGGCCACCTTGAGCTTGTGGCCATCGTGCTTCAGGACAAACACTCCCTGGATCGGCTGCTCTTTACTGGACGCCGCGGCATTCACCACCTTGCCGCTCTTGCCGGTGTCGACGGTTTCACTGGGCCGCCGGAGGGTAAGCGCTTGGAGTGGAATGGAGAGCACATCCTTCTTCTCTGCGGTGAGGATCTTCGCGGCTGCCGAAAGGCCCGGCCGCAGGTCATCGGATGGATTGTCCAGCGTCACCACCACCTTGAAGTCCTTCGCCTCCTCGGTGCCCGTGGTGCTCTGGCTCGTCGCGATACCGGTGGAGCGCAGAATGGCCTGATCTCCGACGATGGTCACGTGCCCCCTGAAGGTCTTGCCAGGCAGTGCATCGACGGTGATGTCGGCGGGCTGTCCATATCTGAGGTTCACGATGTCCGTCTCATCGACCTTCACCTCGGCAGTAACAACCGACATGTCGGCGATGGTCATCAGCGTGCTCCCCTCAGCATTCTGGATGCCGATGACGACCGTCTCACCCTCCCGAACTGGCAGATTCGTCACGATACCGTCAAAGGGGGCGACCGCGACCGTTCGGTTTAGCACATCCTTGTAGCGACGCAAGGTGGAGGTGGCCTGGTCGATGCGGCCAGACGACGAGGCGGTCTGTGCCCTGGACTGCGCCAGGGCAGCCTCGCTCTGTGCCACAGCCGCGACCGCCACATCGTAGGCGGCCTTGCGCGTGTCGTAGTCAGACTTGGGGATCAACTGTGCTTCGTAGAGGGCCTGCCCACGCTTCCAGTCCAGCTCCTTCTGCTCCAGGGACGCCTTCGCGCTGGCCAAGTTGGCCTCGGCCGTCTTCTCGGCGGCCAGCGAAGACTGGAGATCGGTCTTCGAAGACTGAATGGTCGCCTGCTGGGTAGCGACATCCGCAGAGGGCTGCACGTCTTCCATGGTGGCAAGGACTTGCCCCTTCTTCACGTGGTCGCCCTCCTTCACGAAGAGGTGCGTAATGCGCCCGATGGTCTCCGCGCCAACGTTGGCGTAGACCTTGGGCTTGATCTGGCCGGTACCGCTTACCTGGGAGAGCACGTCTTCGCGAACAACTTTGCCGGTCACAACCTTGCTGTATCCCGATTGCGCGCGGGCGACGACGATTCCCACAACAACAAGCAACACGAGGACGGCAGCCAATCCTGACCACAGAAGGCGTTTGCGTTTCATCGAGTGAGACCCTATCCCGTCGTTCGGACGAATTACTGTAGTAGCTGGTTACGCTGCTGGCCGCCGATTAGTTCCCGGGATTGAGGCAACTCGAACCGCGGCTCGCGTTCGGCCCGAATGCGAGCCGCGGCTCGACGACCGAGCAGCTCCGGCCCCATGATACCAACTGCGTGGCGTCCCCAATCAATCAATCGCATGTGAACGCCAGGTGACTTTCTACGCCTGAATTGTTGTACTTGTGTGCTGGCGGCCCATAGAATACGTCCATCGTTCAGGAGCCTCAGGAACCATATGTATCCGGTTCGGCATCGCCTAGTCTGTTCTCTCGCTGTCGTAGTCATCTCCTTCTCCACCGCTGTGCTATATGGCGAGCAGTCCAGCGCTGCCCAACCAGAGCCGCAGGCGACCCAGCCTGGCCAGGATCCATTGCAGCGGCCGCTGCCAGATAAGGAGCGTTTCAAGCAGCAGAAGGAACTCAGGCAGGAGTTGAAGGGGCCGTACAAGAAGTGGCTGGATGAGGACGTGCGCTGGATCATTACTGACCAGGAGATGAAATCGTTCAAGAGCCTGGCCAACGATGAAGAGCGCGAGGCGTTTATCGAGAATTTCTGGCTTCGGCGCAACCCCAATCCCGAGTCGCCCGAGAACGAGTTCCGCGAAGAGCACTATCGCCGAATCGCCTACGCGAATGAGCACTTTGCAGCCGGCAAGCCGGGATGGAAGACCGACCGCGGCCATATGTA
>JAOAPJ010000444.1 GCA_025462805.1 Acidobacteriaceae bacterium | reverse complement strand
TTGGCGTTGAAGGCGTTGTAGAGACCGCCGCTTGTGCCCGCCTGACCGATGATGAAGTTATTCGGCAGTCCGTGGCCGGCAATGTTCAGGGTCTCAGGGTTCTCCGCGGAGGCGCCGATCCAGAACTTGTCGTGGAAGTTCTTGGTGACGCGGAATCCGTACTGGCGCTCCCAGTTGAAGCCGACGCTATACTGCGCGTCGATGGTCTGGGGCAGCGCTTCGGTCCGGTTGTCCATGCCCTTCCTGGTTTCGGTCACCAGGCTCCACTGCTGGCCGCCGGTGAACGTCACGCCGTTGTTGAGAGCCGCCTGGGCCCACAGTTGGCGCTGGCGCATGGTGTAGCTGTTGCTCTGGTTGTTGTTCGAGGTAACGCCGGCGCTCAACCAATCTGCCTCGTAGTAGCCGCGCAGCGTAGCCCAATCGACCTTGCCCTCTGCCAACAGAGCGACACGCGATTGGCGGCCGGAGCCGAAGAACTCACTGAGCTGACCTGCCTCGGAGTGATTGAGCGGCGTTGCCGAGAAGGGCGTGTTGATATCAGATCCGATGCCCCGGGCGCGCCACACAGTTTCCGCCGCCAGGAAGGACCCGGTCGGTGAGAGCGTGGCGCCCTTGAAGTGGATGGCGTCCGGGCTATCGACCTTCTTGAGAATGTTGGTCTGGGTCTCCTGAATGGAGGAGGCCAGTGAGGTGCTGTTGGTCTTCAGGTCGCCGACCGCGCCCTGGAGGCTCGAGACCGCAGCTGCGTTCTCAGTAGTCTGCTGCTGTTGCTGCTGGGCGGCTTGCTGTGCCTGCCCTGCGGCAGCATTGGCGGCGGCGGCCTGCTGCTGAGCCGCCAGCAGCTGCGCCTGACTATCATTCAGCTGCTGCTTGAGCTGATTGATCTGCGTTTCCATGTCTGCACGCAGTTGCTGAATCTGCAACTCGACTGAGGGCCGCGCGGGCTTCTTTGTCGTCCGGTGACGGACGGTCTTTTTCGTCCCAGCACTGCCGCTGCTTGTCGCAGTCTGCGCGTGAGCGGTCGCCATGGCGGTTACAAGGATGCACGTCGCCATCGCCTTTATATGATTTTTCATTCTGCCTCTCTCCCGAAAGTTGTCCCCAACGCGGCTGCACAGCGAAGCATTCAAAGCCTTTATGAACACACACATGGAGACTGAACCAGCCTGACAGGCTTGTGTGAATGTTTGAAGAATCGGAAATAAATACTCAGCAATGAAAGGTGATGAGGGCTCACGTCTGCGCGTGAGTACAGGTCGCTGTTGCTGTATCTGTTTGCCCCGTGCGGGTGACTGTCAGCGAGCGCCCGCGCTGAGCAGGTTAGCCAGAATACGGTAGGCTCCCGGGACTCCTGCCGGGGTTTGCCGGTGAAGGGCAAAGGCGACATAGATGTACTCTCCCTGGCCGTAGCGGGCGTGCACCAGACCGCCGCGCTGGGGGTCCTGGCCGGGATCATGCGTCTCTATGGGTGCAGCGTACTCCGGCGCCCATGAGCTGAGGAAGGAGTGGCCGCGCTCCTCCGCCCAGTCGGCGAAGTCCGCTTCTGTGATGCGGTTCGGGGTGGTGAGCAGGGGATCCTTCGGATCGAGCAGTTGTACCGGGGAGTGCTCATCCACAACCCGCTCGGGGATGCCGTTCTGGTTCAGGTGCACGGGGTATGGCGCGTAGCTGTGATCGAACTCCGGACCCTGGTAGGTGACCACCAGAGTGCCGCCCGCGTGGACCCAGGCGAGCAGCCGGCCATTGGCCAGGGGCAGCTCCGGCCGTGCGGCGTAGGCGCGAATACCCAGCACGATGGTCTGGTAGCGCGAGAGGTCACCGCTGAGCAGGTCAGCGGGGGAGAGAAGGTCGGGCTGCAGGCCGAGCTGCGCTATGGCGCTGGGCAGCGTGTCGCCGGTGCCCATGACGTAGCCAACGCGGCGATCGGCCACCTTGACGTCCACGCCGCGCACATTGGTGGCGGCCGGGCGATAGAGGTTATAGGGGATCAGCCCTGGGTAGCCGGCGGTCTCATATCCGACAGAGAAGCGATGATTGCCGCTCTCCGCAACGGCGGTAATGGGATAGCTGGTGGCGGCGAGGGCTGGCGCGTGCACCTGGAAAGGGAGGCTGGTGTCCTCGCCCGCATGGAGATGGAATTCCGCGACCGCCGGCGTCGCCTGCCATCCCTCAGGAAGCTGCAGCCGCACATTGCCCGCAGAATCACGGGTGGCGTGGACGCGTGCCGCAACCGTGACCTCGTTCTTGGCACTGCCCTGATCCGGGATCGGGACCACAATCCAGGGTTGTCCAAGCGAAATGGAGAGGTCTGGCGTGACAACGAGGGGAGCGTAGACGGCTCCGAGGCCGAGCTCCTCGTGCATCGTCTGGACGGCTTGCGCCAGGCGGACGAGGATGCCGTCATAGTCAAAGGTAACGATGCCGGTGACAGGATAGGGTGCGAAGGAGAGATTCCGGTACTCGGGTTCGCTGATGTCGTAGTACGGCTGCTCGGGTGAGGGTCGCGAAAAGTAGGGCGCGGTGGGTGCGGCGTTCTGGTCTACGGTGACGCGGAAGATCGCGTCCCCGCTGGTGCTGTTCTGATCGTCCAGACCCGGAGCGCCTTCGCGCTGGACAGTCCAGTGCTCGTTCGCTGGAGTGGTCAGGGCGACGGAGCGGACGGCGACCCCGTGGGGTCGAGCGATGTGGACGCGGACGCGGAGATCGGCGCCGGGAGTCACCTGCGCGGAGGTCTCCTGCGGTGTGGTGGGCAAAGCGCTGCGAGAGCCCGAGTAGACGTCGAGCCTGCTGGGGCCGCCGCCCGGTGCGACCAGCGCGGTCATCTGGAGGCCAAGCGCCTGGGCGAGCGCGTCATTCACCTGCTCGAGCTTGATCTCGAGCTCGCGGGTGATCGACGCCTTCCGTTCGGGATCGAGGCTGCTGGTTTTCACCTCGTCCAGCAGCTTAGCTGTGCGGCGATAGATCTCGGCGAGTAGCGGCGCGGTCTTTTCCGGGTGGTCCGGCGCGTAGCTCAGGATGGCCTGCGCGACGGTCTCGTGAATACGTGTCAGAGGCTGTTGCAGAAAGGCGCCCTGCGGTCCGGTCAGGCTGGCGAGTCCGGGGAGCGTGGTGTCGATGCCGTCAAAGAAGCTATGTTCGGTGGGCTCGACGGGCACGCGCGAGCCGTAGCGGTGGTAGGCAACGGAGGCAGCGGCAGGCAGCGGCACATTGGGCCCTTCATGCTGCGAGCGCTGTTCGCCCAGCCCGCGCCGCGCGATCTGCAGGTAGGTCTGGCCCAGCAGTGGGTCACGCTGGCCCTCTTCGAGAGTCACGTCGGTCGAGGGAACGTGATCGATGTCCGTGTTGTTGACGTAGTCGTGAAAGCGAACGGGCGCGTATCGGCCGGTCGCATAGTCGAACATGCCCTTCGCGGAGAGGGAGAAGCCGGGCACGCGCGCATAGACCTTCAGCGGCTTCCAGGGCTCGAGGCCGGCAGCGATCTGATCGGGGAAGACCTTGGGATCGCCGGCGGCATTGAAGACCTCCTGGGCAAGCATGCCGGAGACCTGGTGGTGCCCGTGGCCGTCTGTGACGCCCCCGACGAAGACAGAGCAGACCACCATGGGACGGTACATGCGGACGGCGCGGACGGCGTCGTAGAGGACGCGGTCATGCCCCCACTGCTGGAGTGCCTCGTCGATCGTCTTCGAGAAGCCGTAGTCGGCGACCGTGCCCCAGTATTGCTGGGAGAGCCCGTAGTATTCGCCGGCGCGCAGGAGTTCATTGGTGCGGATGAGGCCGAGCGCATCGTAGTCGGCGGCAGACATCGCGTTCTGTCCGCCTTCGCCGCGGGTGAGTGTGAACAGCGCGGTGCGCACGCCGAGGCCGCGGCTCTCATAAGTCAACATGCCGCCGTCCTCGTCATCCGGGTGGGCGACGATCATCATGAGACTGGCGGTGGTGTCCAGCCGCTTAAGGCTTTCGTAGAGCGCGGCGGCGCCACGGTTCTCCGGCAACGGAAACGCTTCGATGCGCGGAGCGGAGGCGGGCAGAGGATTGCCCGGCGGCGTGTAAGTCGTTGGGGTTTGGGCGCACAGCGTGGCTGTCAGCAGAGCCATCAGGAAGGCTGAGGAGTGGTGAGCGGGCCGTCTGTGCATTTGAGATCTGAGTGTATCGTTCGCCCGGCAAGCCCGAAAGCACGAGCACGGCATCCCGTGCAGAACGAGTGGCAGCGTCTACACTGCGTGAGCGGGCTACGGCTGCTGCGGATGCCCGACCGCCTACAGCATGCCGACCGACGAGACCACATCGCCGTTGCACCTGCCGCGCGAACTGGGGCAGGGCAGCGCGCTTGCGCTGAACATGCTGGAGATGGTGGGAGTCGGCCCGTTCATCACCTTGCCGTTGGTGATCGCGGCCATGGGTGGCCCTCAGGCGATGCTCGGCTGGGTGCTGGGCGCGGCGCTGGCGCTTTGTGATGGGTTGGTGTGGGCGGAGTTGGCCGCGGCTCTGCCGGAGGCGGGCGGGTCCTATGCCTACCTGCGGGAGATCTACGGGCGCGGCCGCGCGGGGCGGCTGGTCTCATTCCTCTATGTGTGGCAGTTCACGCTGAGCGCACCGCTGGTGATGGCCAGTGGCGCGATTGGACTGTCACAATACGCGAGCTATCTGGCGCCCTGGCTCGCCCATGGGGTCACGAGTGCGGGTCCGCTGCAGCATCTGCAACGGACCAGTCTGCTGGCCGTCGGAGTGGTGGTGCTGGTGGTGACGCTGCTCTATCGGCCTCTGCGGGCAGTGCAGCGCATGGCCTGGGTGCTGTGGGGGGGCGTGATCCTGACGCTGGGCATCACGATTGTGGCCGGGTTCTCGCACTTCGATGTGCACCAGGCGCTGTCCATACCACCGGGCGCGTTCCACCTGAGCCGCCATTTCTTTACCGGCCTCGGCGCAGCGATGTTGATCGCCACCTACGACTACTGGGGCTACTACAACATCACCTACCTGGCGGGCGAGGTGCGCGATCCCGGACGCACACTGCCGCGAACCATCGTCGG
>JAOAPJ010000421.1 GCA_025462805.1 Acidobacteriaceae bacterium | reverse complement strand
TGGGAGCCATGGTGGATGGAACGCCGCTGGTCCTGCTGGCGAATGGTGAGTGGAAAGAAGACGTGATGCGCGGCATGCATCTTCATCCCAATGACGTCATGGCCGCAGCACGGGGGAAGGGGCTGCGCTCGCTGGATGAGATCCAGTACGCGATTCTCGAGCGCAACGGCGGCATCAGCATCATCAAGCGCGATCCCGATACGACGCCCGCAAGGTGAGCCCCTACTTGCTTTGCAGAGGCTTCGAGATCGACTCGAGAGATTTTCCCGCGGCCTCGACGCCGATCTTCATCTCGCAGCCTGCAGCGAACAGCATGAGGGTCGCTCCGAAGACATAGCCGAGTGCGACCGGCACTCGCGAGCCCGTACTGACCAGAAAACCGAAGAGCAGGGGAGCACCGGCTCCGCCCACGAGTGTTCCTATCGCGTAGAAGATGGCGATGGCGAAGGCGCGTATCTCCAGCGGGAAGATTTCGCTGACGGTGAGGTACGCCGCGCTGGCCGCAGATGAGGCGATGAAGAAGATGATGCTGAAGAGAATGCCCGTGCTCTTCGCGCCGAGCAGACCCATCGCAAAGGGGATGGCCGTGCCGACCAGCAGCAGGCCGGCTGTGCCGTAGGTGAGGAAGATCATGCGCTTGCGGCCGACGGTGTCAAACAGGCGTCCGAGGACCAGCGGACCGAGGAAGCTGGCGATGGCGAAGGGGAGCAGGTGGAGCGGGATCTTGTTGTCCGGCGTATGGAAGTACCGCTTGGCCACCAAGCCATAGCTGAAGAAGATCGCGTTGAAGAAGAAGGCCTGTGACACCATCAGAGCGAGGCCGAGCAGCGTGCGCTGACGGTTCTCGCCCAACATGTTGTGGAAGATATCGCGCCATGGCGTGTGATCGCGGGGGCGGATCTCGATGATGCCTTCAGGCGACGGTTTGGGTAGAGGAACGATCTTTGCGATCCTCTCTTCGATCTTGCACACGATGTCGTCGGCCTGCTGGTCGCGGCCGCGCAGCATCAGCCAGCGGGGGCTCTCCGGCACAGTCAGACGGAGAAGGAGAATCACGCCGCCGAGCGAACCACCAATGCCGAAGGCGTAACGCCAGGCATGAGGGCCTCCGATGGAGTGCCCGCTGAGCAGGTAGAGAGCGGCCAGCGAGCCCACGGCGCCGCCCACCCAGAAGGTGCCGTTGACGATCAGGTCGACGGCGCCCCGCACCTTGCCAGGGATCAGCTCATCGACGGCGGAGTTGATCGCAGAGTACTCCCCGCCGATACCGATGCCGGTGATGCTGCGGAAGATCGCGAACGGGACGAAGCCCCAGGAGAATGCCGTTGCCAGCGTGCCGAGCGAGTAGGTGGCGACGGTAATGAGAAACAGCTTGCGCCGCCCGAGGCGATCGGTGAGGTAGCCGAAGAGCAGCGCTCCCGCGACAGCACCGATCAGATAGGTGGTGGCTGCCGCTGTGACCTGCTTGTCTGTCAGCCGCAGTCCGCTGGAACTGGTGAGAATGCCGGCGAGGGAACCCACCAGGGTCACTTCCAAGCCGTCCAGCATCCAGGAGGTGCCCAGCGCGATAAGGATGCGGACGTGCCATCGGCACCAGGGAAGCCGGTCAAGCCGTGCCGGTATGTCGGACTTCATTGCTTTCTGCGTCACGCCTCAGTTCCTTCTGCCGCAATCAGCATGGAAGTTGGTGCCTCCAGCAAGGTTCGTCTTTGTGGCACGAGCATTCCGCGGAGCCGGTGAAGGGGAGTGAAGCAGGAGAGCAGTGATCGGGCGATGGATCGTAACCGATACGGAGCCGTACGCATGCGAGGTTCGTGAAAAGACCTAACGACTCAGATGCTTGGCGCAGGGCCGCCGGTGAGCGGCGGCTGAGCAATCACTGTGATGCGGCGCAACCGACACCGGCCTGTCAGCCCTACTCATCCCGGAACAGCGAGAGCTGCCCGGGCTACTCGAAAGGCCGGAGGCCACGAGCCAGGATGCTATCTGGGGGAGCGGGCGGATTTGCGCGCACAAAACAGAAGCCCTCCTTGCGGAGGGCTGTAGAAGGCCAAGTACTGCGATGTGCGCTTTTGATCTTTTACGCGCTGCGCATCTGTAAAGAGTTTGCCGCCGCCTGGATGCCATTGGCTGGGGTGGTCGTCTGGATGGCGTTGCCGTTGGCCGGAGGCTGCATGCCGCTGACTGCTTCTGCGGCGGCCGCGGCCAGGATGCGGTGATGGATGGTGAAGAGGGCAAGCTCCAGGCGATCCGAAACGCCGGTCTTGTCGTAGACCGAGCGCAGGTAGTTCTTGATGACCTGCTCGGTGGTGCCGAGCCGCTGCGCGATCTCCTTGTTCTTGCAGCCCTGCACGATCAGAGCGACGATCTTCATCTCCTTGGGAGTGAGGCGGTCGCGAACGCGGGCGCCGACGGAGTCCTCGTCCTCGGCATGGGCGGCGTCGGCAGGGCGCTGAATGCAGGTCAATCCGTGGATCACCTTGTGCACACAGTCGACCAGCGCCGCTCCGGTGGTGTTGCGATAGACCACACCGCGGACCCCCTGTGCTGTATAGGAGGAGGCGGACTCGCCGTTTTCTGCGATCACGACGGCGCGGCTGCCGGCTGCCTTGACGCGGTTCATGAAGTCGGCCATCTCCGGGCGGAGGGCGGAGGCAAAGACCACGATCGAAGAACGGTAGGTCTCCACGGCCAGCACCATGCGAGCCATATCGCTACACTGTGCTGCTACGCGGAAGTCCTCTTCACTCGCCAGCACCTTGGCGATGCCCGCGCGGAAGATTGCCTGATTGTCACCGAGAATGATCTTGTTCATTGCGCCTCGTTAAGTGTGTCCCGTTGCCGACAGATCGGAGTGCGCAACTCACGTATCCGCTCACGGAGGGACAACCATCCTCCAGCAAAGCTTCGTGTCGGACTGCCCTGCAACGAATGCGCTGTCACCAAGTTATCGGCAGATCTCTCTAAGAACTTCACGACTGCATGCTGCTTTCGACGCTCGCTCGATCGTCCTGCGGGTCGTCTTTTGCTTCCTTGTTGCCTCTTCAAGATCGGCGATCGGTGCCGCAGCGACAACCCCACGATAGTGTTACGAGAGTGTTGATAGACGGGTTAAAGCTCTTTGACATTCGGGCGATCCCGAGTGTTTTCTGACGCTCCCTTGGTTTCGGTCTCTCGAAGCGCCTGGCCTGGCGCGGCCTGCAACCTACGCCATGGAGGCACTACACTAAAGGGGCACCCAGAGAGAGACACCCATAGAAGCAGCCGTGACTCTCCCCCGAGAGGGCGAAGGGCAGCAGGTTTGAGGACGCAATGAGCAAGCCAGTCATACTCGCCGTGGATGATGATGTCAGCGTGCTGGAGGCCGTGGTGCAGGACCTGCGCCGCAAGTACGCGGGCAGCTATCGCATACTTCGCGCCGGCTCCGGCCAGGCTGCCCTGGATCTCGCGAATCAGCTCAAGCAGAGATCCGAGACCATAGCCGTTTTCCTCTCGGATCAGCGGATGCCGGGCATGAACGGTACGGAGTTGCTGGAGCGCTCGATCGCCATCTTTCCGGATGCGAAGCGCGCCCTGCTGACGGCCTACTCCGACACCGAGGCAGCGATCCGCGCGATCAATGCGGCGCGCATCCACTATTACCTGACCAAGCCCTGGGATCCGCCGGAGGAGAAGCTTTACCCGATCATCGACGACCTGATCGAGGCCTGGTGCTCCAGCTACAAGAAGCCCTTCGAGGGCTTGCAGGTGGTGGGTGCTCGATACTCCTTGCGAGATCACCAGGTTCGGCAGTTCCTGACGCGGAACTTCGTCCCCTACCGATCGTTGGACATCGAGAACGATCCTGCAGCGCGCGAGCTGATGACGCTGCACAACATCGACACGCCGAAGCTTCCAGTGCTGTTCTTCAACGACGGTAGTTACCTGGAGCAGCCGGAGCAGATGCAGCTCGCGGAGCGCATCGGCCTGCGCACACAGCCGTCCGCGGACGTCTACGACCTGGTGGTGATCGGCGCCGGCCTGGCGGGGCTGGCAGCCGGCGTGTACGGATCGAGCGAGGGCCTGCGGACCCTGGTGATCGAGAACGAGGCTCCCGGGGGGCAGGCCGGCACCAGCTCCAAGATTGAGAACTATCTCGGCTTTCCGACCGGGGTGAGCGGGGCGGAGCTGGCCAATCGCGCCTACCAACAGGCCGTCCGGCTGAAGGCGGAGTTTCTTTCCGGACGGGCGGCTTCGCTGCGCAGCGAGCGGGGGTATCACTTCGTATGCGTCGGCGATGGCCATGAGATATCGACGCAGACGTGCCTGATTGCGACCGGGGTGGACTGGCGCCGCCTCGATGTACCGGGTGTAGAACAACTTACCGGGGCCGGGGTCTATTACGGGGCAGCCCTGACCGAGGCCCGTGCCTGCAAGGATGAGGAGGTCTTCCTGGTGGGAGGGGCCAATTCGGCCGGGCAGGCGGCACTAGCCTTCTGTCAGCACGCGCGCAGGGTGACCATCGTGGTGCGCGCCGCATCCCTCGAAAGCAGCATGTCGAAATACTTAATCGATGAGATCGCCCGTGAATCAAATATTGAGGTTTGGACTGGTTCGAGGATAATCGAAGCAATCGGCAACGGCAGGCTGGCCGAGTTGAAGATCTCCCGGCCGGACGGGGAGCAAACGGTGAAGGCGCACGGATTGTTTATCTTCATCGGAGCAGAACCGAAGACGGACTGGCTGCCGCAGAGTGTCTTGAAGGACGAGCGAGGTTTCATTCTGAGCGGGAACGACCTGAAGCGCTGTACCGATTTCAGCCGTCAATGGCAGTTGCCGCGAGAGCCATACCTGCTGGAGTCGAGTGTTCCTGGGGTCTTTGTCGCCGGGGATGTTCGCCATGGGTCGGTGAAACGGGCAGCCTCCGCGGTGGGGGAAGGCTCGATTGCCGTCCAGTTCATCCACCAGTACATGGCTGCACGTTAGGCATACTGAGGGGAAAGGGAACAGAGACAAAACTCCACAATGAGCAGTGACCAAGCCACCCTTCGCATCGAGCGCGTTCCGTCTGCAAACGTTTTTGCAGATCTGGCCAAGGTTCCCGTCTTCGCCGAATTAACAGAGGACAACCTGAGTTGTCTGGGAACGGTGGAGCTGATTACCGGCGCGGCGGGAGCGGAGATTCTTCGTCCCGGCAGCCGCTGCGACTCTTTCTATGTCGTGCTCGAGGGCGAGATCCAGATCCAGAAGATCGAGAAGGAAGGCGAGCCTCCGCGGATCATCCCCTACGGGGCGGGCGAGTCCTTCGGCGAACTCTCGCTGCTCAAGGGCGTGCAGGCGGTGTACGGCCTGGTTGCGGTGTCGCCGGTGCGCCTGGTGCGTTTTGTGGAGGAGGCATTCTGGCAGCTGATGTTCTCCTGCCCGCGGGTACGCGCGGCCATTCTCGGCAACATGGCGCGGCGGCTGGAGTCCTACCAGGCTTCTGAGGTGCAGCGCGAAAAGCTGGCCTCGCTCGGCACGCTGGCTGCGGGCCTGATGCACGAGTTGAACAATCCGGGAACAGCCGCCCTGCGCGCCGCCTCACAACTCCGCGAGAACTATGCCCGCCTGCAGGAGATCAGTCTCCGGTTTACCGCCAAGCCGCGCACGCCGGAGCAACTGGAGTGCATGGCCGCGCTGCAGCGGCAGGCGATGCGCCGCGACTGCTGTCTGCTGCTGAGCTCTCTCGAGCAATCGGACCAGGAAGAGGCGCTGGCGGAGTGGCTGGACGGCGCTGGCGTCAGCAATGCATGGCGGATTGCGCCTGCGCTGGCCGAGATGGGCATGGACCCGGAGCGGCTGGAGTGCGCCCGGACTGCGTTCGAGGGGCAAGATCTCTCTGACGTGTTGAACTGGCTCGAAGCGGTGATCTCGAATGCACAACTGGTCTCCACCATCGAGTCGAGCATCGCCCGGGTCACCGATCTGGTGGTGGCGGTGAAGAAGTACGCGTACGAAGGCAAGGGTGTTGGCACGTCGTTGAACATTCACGAAAGCCTGCACAGCACGCTCATCATCCTGGGTCACAAGATGCGTCACAAGGGGATCGTGCTGCGCAAGGACTTCGCGGCAGACATGCCTGCCCTGGACGGCGCCTTGCCCGGGCTGAACCAGGTCTGGACCAACCTGCTGGACAATGCGATCGATGCCTCGCCCCAGGGCGGCGAGATCCGCATCCGCACCTTCCTTGCCGGTGAGCGTGTCGCGGTCAGCATCGCCGACCAGGGCCCCGGCATCTCCGAAGAGGATCAGAAGCGCATCTTCGAGCCGTTCTTCACCACGAAGCCGGTGGGCAGCGGCACAGGTCTTGGGCTGGATATTGCCAAGCGCATTGTCGAGGGCAGGCAGGGCGGTGAGATCACCGTGCAATCCGGCGCCGAGGGCACGGTGTTCAC
>JAOAPJ010000416.1 GCA_025462805.1 Acidobacteriaceae bacterium | reverse complement strand
CTACCTGAGAGGCGCCCTCGGCCTGGGCTTCGCGCCGGAGCAATGCATGGTGGTCGAAGACGCCCTCGCCGGCATCGCCTCGGGCAAGAACGCCGGGGCACGCGTGATTGCCTTCACTACCACCGCCACCATCGATGACCTGGTCGCCGCCGGCCCCGACTGGATCGTCAAGGACTGCTCCGCCATCCGCCTCGAGGCCACCACACCACAGCTCCAGCTCACGCTGGAAGAGATCGCCGTTCCCGCACCGCAGTGAAACTATCGGTCATGCACGGGCGTCGAGTCCTCAAGGGTCAAGCGGACCCCGCTTTCACAGAGCAGGCAAAATCACGATGCTCCGATGGGCAAAACCAGCCAGCGAAAAACCTTCTACTCGTTCGACGGATTCGCTCCACGCTCCGCGTGAACCTGCACTCAGGAAATAATCTGGCGCTCCCGGGGGACGACATACCAACACAGGTGAAATGAAGAGATATGAATGAGTTGAGCCGCCGTGGTTTTACATCAAGAGCGTTCGCCGGGATCGCAGCTCTCGGCGTGGTTTCATCGCTGAACCACCGTGCAGAAGCCCAGATTGTATGGAGCACATCGGAATGGAACCTCTCTTCCTTTCAAGGACTGCTGCACGAAAAGGCAAGAGTGAAACAGCTCTTCGACATCACGAAAGTTGAAGATGGAGCATCCCTCGCCAAAGTGAAGAATTCGTTGAATGGTCTTCACTATGGGTTTGGAGTGCCAGTCGATCAATTCAAGATAATCTGCGGTCTGCATGGACCAGCCAATCTCCTGGCCTACGATGATTATGTCTGGGAAAAATACAGGATTGGCGCGTGGCTGCAGATCAATGATCCTCGAACCCGCGAGCCAGCCGTGAGAAATCCTTATTACTTGAGCAATCTCGCCGGCGACGCCGCTCATATTACATCGTCCATGGACCCCAGCGCCGAAACCTCTCCGCTTCAAGATGCAAGCATGCAGGGGCTGCAACGTCGCGGTGCTCGCTTTTTGAGCTGCCACACTTCTTTAGAAGAGCAGGTACGGCAACTGATCAGGCATTACACCCTCTCCGAAGCCCCGGAAACCATCGTGCGAGACATGCTGGCGCATACCGTACCGGGCGTCTTGGTTGTTGTGTCGATGGTATCTGCGATCGCTCTTCTGCAATGCGAAGGCGGATATAGCTATGTAGTGGTCTAACTTTCAGGTCTCTGGAAGTTGTAGACGCAGCAAAAAAGGATCCAAGGAAGACTTTATGTCGCCGTCAGGTAAGTCGAGTAGCGCCGCTCCCCAATGCTGGTAAACGGCACAAAGTCGATCGCACCCTTCGCCGTCGCCACCTGCCACCTGTCCTCATCCGCGCGCCGCGCCGCAAGTAACTGCTGTCGCGTAACGGATTGGCGCACTTCCGGCGTCCCTGTCTCACCCAGCGGAAACAGCACCAGCGGCCCGCGAACCAGCGCCACCGTCTCTGGATGCTGCGGGTTGATCGCCTCCAACCGCGTCTCCATCGGGAGATGCAGATCGATGCGATCGCCCGATTCCCACCGCCGCCGTAGCGTAGCAAAGCCGCGATCTATAGCGGCGCCGACTGGCTTGCCGTTCACCGTAATCGTCGCTCCACGCGCCCATGCCGGCAGCCGCAGTCGGATCGCAAACTCCTTCGGCCGGCTCACCGTCACCAGCATGCGCAGCTCACCCTCCAGCGCATACCCATGCTGCTGGGACAGCGTCGCGCGCACGCCATCCTGGTCCCACGTCACACTGGATGGTACATAGAGCACCACGTACAGCCCATCCGCGTCCCGCAAATAGCTGTTGATCCGGTAGTCCGCCGTCACCTGCGGCAGCGTGCCACTGCAGCAGGGAAACGCATCCCGGTAATAGCGGCGATGTCCATCGTAGTTGTAATCCGAGTAGTAGAAGGCATGCCCGTCACGCTGCAGCCGCTTTGCCCCGAGCACCGTGTTCAGGATCACCCGCTCCAGGCTGTCGCCGTAGCGGCCATCGCGCGTCACCTGCAGCAGATAGCGCGCCAGCTTGGTATGCGCATACGACCCGCACGGCGTCTCGAAACTGTTATGCGTCTTCGTCAGGCTGGTGTACAGGTCATCGCTCTCCGGCCGCCGCAGCATCTCATCCGGCCCCCAGCCGCCGGTTGCGTAGCTCTGCCGCTCGACCAGATCGAAGCCATTCTTGGCCGCCGTCAGATGCATCGCGCTTCCCGCCATCCCCGCCTGCATCGCGGAGCACAGCGCATTCACGTGGCTGTAGGCGTGTTTCCCGGCCAGCGCGTCTACCCCATGGTCGAGCGGCAGGAACAGGTCCTGGTCTGCGAGATAGCGCGTGGCCAGCTCTCGATAGCGCGCTCCCGCCCCACGCTCCCCCGCCAGGTACAGGTTCTCGGGCAACGTGTATGGCTCATCCCAGGTGTACGACTCATCCTTCCCCGGCCGCCAAACCACGCCCCGCTCCAGCGCACGCTTGGGCAGATGCGGCAGCGCCGCGTCGGTCGTCTGGGCCAGGATCTCCCACGCCGCCGGGTCCTGCGCAAAGCTGTGCGCATCGATTAGCCCGCAAACAAACTTGTCATAGGTGTAGGCCGGGAAGCGCGTCTTCTCGTAAAAGCTGCCGGAGATAGTCTTCCGATACAGCCCGTTCAGCCGCAGCACCTTGGCCCGCACCGCCGCATCCCCGGTGGCCGCGTAATAGCGCGACAGAGCAGACACCCACTGCCCGAACGCGTGCCCCGGCGCGAAGCCCGGGTTGCCCTTCTTCGGGTCGTAGTCCGGGTTGTACTCGTACCATCCGCCCAGTGACGCACCCGGCGCTGGCAGACCCGCCATCGCGCGCATCGGGCGCAGCAGGCTGTCCTCGTCCAGCGACATCACTACCGCCATCGTGTCGCGCAGTTGCCGCTCATGCAGCTCGCCGGTCAGCGTCACATCGCGATAGGGAAGCGTCTCCAGCATCGGCGCCGCCGCGAGCCCGCCCTCCGGCTCCTTGGACAGGGCCAGGCCATGTGCCGCCATAACAGCCAGCGCCGCCGTTCCCGCTTTCATGAATGCTCTGCGACTTGGTCGAGGTGGTCTATTCATTCACCGCTCATTATGGCCACCGCTTATTATCCTCCTGCGGCTGACCCGTCGCCGGTCGCGGCAGCATCCTTCTTACACGTACATGTCCGATCAACCAAAACCGCGACTCACCCACGAGCTCCGCCGCGTCAACTGGGAAGCCGCCGAGTGGCGCGCCAGCCTGCTCTGCCTGCCCGCCATCGCCATCGGCCTCATCGTCCCGCTCGCCGTCGGCCATCGCTTCGCCGCCGTGGTCATCGCGGGCAGCGCGCAATCCGTCGGCTTCGGAGCCTTTCAGCGACGCCTCTGGCTTCCCGGCGGCCCTATGGTTCTCGCCACGCTTGGCATGGCGCTCTCCGCCGCCGTCGGTGAGCTCGCCGCCAACGTGCCTTGGGCCATGCTTCTCGCCGTCACCTTCTGGGCCTTTTGCTACGGCATGTCCGGCGCCATCAGCCCAGCCGCCTCCTGGGTCGGGCAGCAGTGCTGCATCTTCCTCATCATCTCCAGCTATGTGCCCGGCACCCCGCGGGAGGCCGCCATCCGCGCCGCGGGCGTCCTCACCGGCGGCTTCCTTCAGTTCCTCTGCGTCCGCGGCCTCTGGCACTTCTTCGCGCCCGCCAGCACCACCTACTCAGACCCGGTCATCCATGCGCCCGGCTGGCAGCGGCGAGCGATCCTGGAGAACCTCACCTTCCAGTCCCCAACCTTCCGCTACGCCCTGCAGCTCGCCGTCACCGGCTTTGTCGCGGAGTTCATTGCCCTCAGAACTCACTTCCACAACTCGTACTGGATCCCCATGACCGCGCTCATCAT
>JAOAPJ010000364.1 GCA_025462805.1 Acidobacteriaceae bacterium | reverse complement strand
GTCTCCTGATCGCGGATCTCACCGACCAGGATCTTGTCCGGATCGTGGCGCAGGATGGAGCGCAGTCCGCGGGCGAAGGTGAGGCCCTTCTTCTCGTTCACCGGGATCTGCGTGATGCCGCGAATCTGGTACTCGACCGGATCCTCGATGGTGATGATCTTGTCCTCGTCGCTCTTGATCTCGTTCAGCGCGGCGTAAAGTGTGGTCGTCTTGCCGGAGCCGGTCGGCCCGGTGACCAGCACCATGCCGTAAGGCTCGCGGATATAGCGGCGGAAGCGCGCGAGATCCTCTGCATGGAAGCCGACGACGTCCAGCGTCAGCTTCTTGAACTTCTCGCTCATCGACTCCTTATCGAGCACACGGAGCACGGCGTTTTCACCGTGAACGGTCGGCATGATGGAGACGCGGAAGTCGATCAGGCGGCCCTTGTAGCGCACGCGGAAGCGGCCGTCCTGCGGCACGCGCCGCTCGGCGATGTCCAGCTCGCTCATGACCTTGATGCGCGACAGGATGGTGGTGTGGTGCTCGCGCGCAATGGGAGCCATCGCGGCCTGCAGCACGCCATCGATGCGGTACTTCACGAGCAGCGAGTCGTCGTAGGTCTCGATATGGATGTCCGATGCACGGCGCTCAAGCGCGGTGAAGATGGTCGTGTCCACCAGGCGGATGATCGGCGAGATGTCCTCTTCCGAGGTCAGCTTCTCGATCGAGATGTTCTCGTCCGAGTTCTCGTCGTCCGACGAGATGACGAAGGTGAGCCCCTCGGAGGCTTCGTCCAGCACGCGCTGCGACTGCTCGGTCTTCTTCAGCAGGTCCGTGATCTGCGACAGGGTGGCGACGCGCGAGACGACACGCTGGCCGAGCAGTCCGGCGATTTCGTCCAGCACCATGAGGCGGCTGGGATCGCTGACCGCGATCACCAGCCGGTCCTCGAGTTGCTCGAGCGGCACGAAGTTGTAGCGGAACATCATGTCTACCGGCACCGAACGGAACAGCTCGTGCTGGATGCGGAAGTTCTTCAAATCGACAAACTCGCAGCGATAGCGTGCAGCCAGCATCTGGGCACGCGCCACCTCATCCACCAACGGCGGGCTTTGGGGCGGCATCATTACGGGGACTTCAGCCATGGGGGGAAACTCCTTCTCCTAGGGTGGGACGGGTAGCTGCGGTCGTCGTCATCGAGCTCCCAAGGCGTTGGCCTGGCCCAGCGAGAAGATCGGCAGATAGAGTGCGATCATGATGGTCACAACAACGATTCCCATCACAATTAAGATGGCGGGCTCAATCAGCGAGAGAGCCGCAGTAAGCGCGGTTTGCACATCCTCTTCGAAGAATTCCGAGACCGAGTTCAGCATTTGCGGCAGCGCGCCGGTGGATTCGCCCACCTCCACCATCGAGGTCGCCAGCTCCGGGAAGATTTTGGTCTCGACCAGCGCCTGCGACAAGGGGCGGCCCTCCCGCACAGCGGTAACGCTGGTGCGCACGGCTTCCGCAACCGAGCGGCTGGAGATGGAGCGGGCCGCGGTTTCCAGCGAGGGAACAGGTGGCAGACCGCCTTCGAGGAGCGTAGAGAGCGTGCGGGCGAACAGCGCCACCTGGTACTTCAGCCAGATGTTGCCAAAGACGGGCACCTTCAGGCGGGCGCGATCGATCTGTGCGCCCCCTTTGTCGGTGCGGCTCCACCGCCAGAGACCGTAACCGGCCAGCGCAATCACCGGGATCGCGTAGAGGATGTAGGCCTGGAAGTTCTTTCCCAACTGCAGCAGGAAGACAGTGAGCCCCGGCAATTGGCCGCCGATCTGGTCGTAGAGCTGGCCGAAGCGAGGCACGACGAAGGTGATCAGAAAGATGAACATCGAGATCACCATCACGATCAGCAGCGCCGGGTAGAAGAGCGATGCCGTCAGCTTCTTGCGGAAGGTGAGCGAGACGCGCTGAAAGCTGAGGTAGCGGGCAAGAACATCTTCGAGGTGGCCGCTGCGTTCGCCGGCTAGCAGCGTAGTGGTGTAGATAACGGGAAATCCGCCCTGTGCTTCGAAGGCTTCCGACGGAGACTGACCCTGACGGACGCGCTGCCCCACGCTCTCCAGCTGCGCCTTGAAGGCGAGGTTTTTCTGACTCTTGGCCAGCATGTCGATCGAATGCAGGATGGGCACGCCAGCGCGGATCAGCGTGAGGAACTGCTGATTGAAGATGAGGAAGCCTTCAAGCTTGACCCTGCGTCGCTGCGAGCTGCGCAGCCCGCGCGCCTTTACGGAATAGACGTAGTAGCCCGCCTGCGTGAAGCGCGCACGCAACTCTTCGGCGCTGGCCGCGGTCTGCACCTGTTCCTGCAGACGGCCGCGCTCGTCGGCCAGTCGGATTACAAACTCTGCCATGCGCGTGCCTCTGGGGCTACTTTCCTTTCAGGCTGGTGAACTTGGCGATGCGGCCGTCGGAGCCGACCAGCCACGGCAGGCTGATGGCGTTGAAACTATCGCTGCCGATGGCAGACCACGTCTGCCCGTCATCATACGAGACGTCGGCACCGTTCGTACCTACCGCTATCCATGCATTGTCAACTGCATCCCAAGACACACTGGAGCGATAGCCGTGGGGCAGCTTGGTGGCGGCCAGCCACTTTCCCGTTTTGGGGTCGCGCCGCGCCGCCGTGCCCGCACCCTGTCCCGGCACCATGTAATCCCCGCCCACGGCGATGGCGTGCAGGTTGCCGTCCTGATCTTTGCGGACGCCCAGGGCGAAGATGCCCTGCGATTCGCTGGCACCGGCCATCGGCACCTCCTCCCGGTCGAAGTTCCAGTGTCGGCTCAGACAGGTCTCCGGATTTTTCTCTGCGATGGTCATTGGGCAGTCCGGTCCTCCGGAATAGACGAAGGGATGCTTCCCTCCGCTCATGCCGCTGGTACCGAACCAGGGCGCGACGACGCTGCCTAGCACCGGGTCGGTAAGGGCCAGCGACTGGTTGCTGGCGGCAAAGGCGCCCAGCTTGTCCCCGTTGAGCTCCAGATCCTTGCTGTTGATCAGCCGCCAGCGTGCGCCGCCGTCCTCGGTGCGCAGCAATGTGATGTGTCCCTTTAC
>JAOAPJ010000361.1 GCA_025462805.1 Acidobacteriaceae bacterium | reverse complement strand
TAGCTCTTCGTCAGACTGGCGATGGCCGCCTTGGTGGCGGCATAGGCCGGCAATTGTTCGCTTGGTTCATACGCCTGGATCGAGGTGGTGTTGAGGATGACCGAACCTGGCTTCAGATGTGGCAGGGCCGCCTGCGTGAGGTAGAAATTGCCAAATACGTTTGTGCGGAACGTATGCTCCAGTTCGTCCGCGGTGATCTCATCGAGCGATTCATGGGACATCTGAAAACCTGCGTTGTTCACGACAATGTCGAGCTGTCCGAACTGGTCGAGCGCCGTACGAACCAACTCCTGCACATATTTCTGATCGCCGATGTCGCCTGGCCGCTTCACAGCCTTACTACCGGAACTCTCGATTACCCGCGCAGCCTCGGAAGCATCGGATTCTTCCTCGGGCAGGTACGACATCACCACTTTTGCGCCCTCTCTTGCGAAAGCGATGGATACTGCTCGCCCGATGCCGCTATCTGCGCCGGTAACGATAGCTATACGGTCCTTCAGCCTTCCGCATCCGACGTAGCTGCGTTCTCCATGATCCGCTGGCGGATCCAGTTCCTTTACGGAGCCGGGATGGGGTTGCTTTTGCTTAGGGAAGGGGGGCTTGGGCCCCATTTCCCTGGGGTCGTGCACGACAGACGTCATCGCTCTACCTCAGTGTGAAATCGCAACATCCTCTAGTGAGATGCGAGCGCGCCAAAGGCTTGCTGTAGGTCTTGCTAGACCAGCAAGGCATGCTCCGGCGAACATGAGCCGCGGATTACAGCCGGTCAAGGCGTACACGAGGCCGAACGCAGGTTACGCGCCGGGCTCGGCCGGAGCTCGGTAAGGTTGCTTACTTCGGGGCGCCGCCGTAAACGGCAGGCTCGCCAAGACTGCCTGCCTTGGGCAGATGACGTATGTAGAGAACGATCCGCCACATGTCATCGTCGGAGAAGACTCCCCGCGAGCCCGGCATGCCTGAGGGGTAGAGCCCGTTCTCAATGATCCATTTCAACTGCCCATCGCTATAGGCCTGCACCTCTGCGCTGGCCAGCGATGGCACAGCAGGCGCCATCAGGTTCGCGAACGGCACCCCGGTATTCTGCCCATCTAGCCCATGGCACACCATGCAGTATGAGGAGAACGCCTGTTGTCCATCCGCGACATTCTCCGCAGTTGCAGGGAAAGGGTTCTTATCGTGCTTGCCCCCCACCGTGATGTGGTGTTTGCTCCAGAAGGCCACCTTGGCCTCTGCGGCGGACGGTTGCTTGGCGCGGCAGCCCCCGAGAGCTGCGGCCACCGACGCGAGCACAATCAACCGCGCAGCGGGTGCGCCGCGGCCCGTCCTACTCAACCACATGAACGGTCATGGCCATCTTCATGTGACCGCTTCCGCAGTACACGCCGCAATCGGCTTTGAAGTCGCCCACCTGGTCTGGAGTGAAAAGAACATCATCGAACTGCCCCGGCTTGGCCACCGCGTTCACGTGAAGCGCCTTGATGCGCAGACTGTGAGGCACGTCGTCGGAGGTCACGTGCAGCTTGTAGCTGGCCCCCTTGTGCAGCGTGAGCTCCGGAGGGTCGTAGCTATACTTCTTCGCGTGGATCTCCACCAGCTGCGGCTGTGCGTCAGCAGTACTTGCGCAGGCGAGTGAGCTATTGAGAAAGGCAAGAGCGGCAACGGCGCCGCAGGCAGGGATACAGATCATTCTCTTGGAGGGCATAGGTCTCATGCAGTCGGTGCTGGAGAGATTGTACGTGGCGGGGGCTCAAGCCGCACCCGCCACCGCAGGCTACGCGATGATGTCGTGAATTACGTTCCCGGCAACATCGGTGAGACGGTAATCCCGTCCGCTCGAACGGAAGGTAAGCTTGGTGTGCTCGATGCCCATCAGGTAGAGGATGGTGGCGTGAATGTCATGAACATGGACAGGCTTGTCCACGACCTTCCAGCCGAAGTCGTCCGTAGCTCCATAGGTCATGCCGCCCTTGATGCCTCCGCCGGCAAGCCACATCGTGAAGCCGTGCGGATTGTGATCCCGGCCTGCGTGCGTACCTGCGCCGCCTAGCTCCACCACCGGTGTGCGACCGAACTCTGACCCAGCCACAATGATGGTGTCCTCGAACAAGCCCCGCGCCTTTAAGTCTTTGATCAGAGCCGCGAACGGCTGGTCGGAGTCCTTGGCATTCTTGCGGTGGGCCTGGATATCCTGGTGTGCATCCCACGGGTCGCCCTGCGAGTAGTAGACCTGCACCATCCTGACTCCACGTTCGATAAGCCGCGCCGCCGTCAGGCATCCGCGCGCCGTGCTGCCTTCGCCGTACATCTTGATCGTTGCGGCGCTCTCCTTGCGCACGTCGAATACATCCGGCGCCTCGGTCTGCATACGGTATGCAGTCTCCATGGAGCCGATGGTGGCCTCGAGCTGTGGATCCTGTTGCGTCTCCGCCATGTGCAGCTCATCCAGCTTGCGCAGCAGGTCCAGTTCGTGCCGTTGCTGCTTCACGTCGAAGCGGTCGTTGTGTATGTCGGGAATCAGCTTGTACGGGTCAAAGTTTTTGTCGCGCACGTCGGAAGAGACGTACGTGGCCTGCGTCACGGGTGGCAGGAAGGCCGAGCTCCACAGCGGTGGACCGACCGTAGTCGGAACCTGGGGACAGAGGATCACAAACCCAGGCAAATTCTTGTTGTCCGTGCCAAGTCCGTAGGTGAGCCAGGAGCCCATGGATGGCCGGCCGATCACGTTTGCGCCTGTATTCATCATGATCAGGGCGGGCTCGTGGTTAGGGATTTCCGTGAAGACCGAGCGGACAACACACATGTCGTCCGCGCATTCACCCAGGTTCGGCCATAGCTCGCTGAATTCGGTGCCGCTTTTACCGTACTTCTTGAAAGTAAAGGGAGACCTCATCAGGGTGCCGGTCTTGCGCTCGTGACCCAGGTCGCCCCCGGGCATCGGCTGCCCATCAAACTTGGTCAGCATTGGCTTGGGATCGAAGCTGTCTACCTGCGATATGCCGCCATTCATGAACAGGAAGATGACATGCTTGGCCTTCGGCTTGAAGTTTGGGTCCTTCAGCATCCATGGCTTGTCCGGTGACGCGGCGGCCGCATTCGCAGGGAGGGATGCGGCTCGCGCCAGCGACTCACCGACCATGCTAGCGAAGCTCATCATGGCGAAGCCTCCACCGATGCGGCGGAGGGCGTCACGACGATTGATGGGTGTCGGCCGATAGCAGGACATGGATTGATCTCCCAATCTGACATAAGCCCGTCCATGCGCTGGCCGGGTCATCTGGCATTGCTAATTCAAGAACTCAAACTCGTTCGAGCTGAAGAGGACCCTGCAATACTGCTTCCACGCGGTGAGCGGCTGCTGGTTGACGAGATATCCGGGCTTCTCCGGCGTGTTTTTCAGAAAATCAAGGCCAACTTGAAGCTCGTTCGCCTCTGGTTCGCGACCATAGAGAAGCTGGTAGACGTCGCGGATACGCGCGGCATCGTCTCCTTTGGGAAAGACTCGCGTCGCGAGCTTGCCCGCCTGCTCGTAGACGAACTCGTCATTCATGAAGTACAGACGCTGGATGGGGACGTTGGTGGAGAATCGCTGCTCTGCGGTAAATGTGGGATTCGGGAAGTCGAATGCCTGCAGGTAGGAGTCGATCCGGAATCGGCTGATCTTCGCGTAGACCGTGCGGCGATGGTTGTCGACGCCAAGCTCCGTCGGTGGACCGCCGGCTTCCTTCGGATACAGGTCGCCGGCAACGAACAGCATCGAGTCTCGCAACTGCTCCGCGTCCAGCCGCTGCAGGCTGAAGTGGGAGTAAAGGCGATTCATCGGGTCCTGCGCGTGCGCCTCGGGCGTCTCCTTACTGCTCTGCTGGTAGGTGGCGGAGAGCATGATGGTCCGATGTAGCTTCTTGAGCGACATCCCGTCGTTCTGGAACCGCACGGCCAGATAATCGAGCAGTTCGGGGTTGGACGGAGGATCACCGACCGCGCCGAAGTTGTCCGGCGAGTTGACGATGCCGGTGCCGAAGTGCCACTTCCAAACCCGATTCACGATCACGCGGGTGGCAATGGGACTAGCTACGATGTCATTGGCCAGCTGCAACCTGCCGCTGCCCTGCGTGTACGGCTTCTTGTCCGGCGTTCCCAGAACGGTCACGAAAGCGCGGGGAACCTCCTCGCCAAGAGCATGCGGGTTACCGCGCAGGTTTAACGCGATGTTCACGGCCTGCGGCTTGTCCGACAGACCATGAACGAAGGGGTAGATCTCTGGTACCTCCTTCGGTTCTTTCTTCGATCCCGGACTGCCTTTCGCCGGTTCGATAGACATCAGATACGCCTGCTGCGCTGGACCAAGCCGCCGGGTCAGCTCCCAGCCTTGAAAGACGAACAGGGCTGGCTCTATCCCTACTCCGCTGAACTCGTCGCCGGCCGTGAGGTCGCGTACGAAGAGGTCGGTGTAGAGGTTGGCCTTCTCTGGCGGCATCACCTTTAGCTCCAGCGTGCAGCCAGGGCAGAACTGGTCATACGTGTCGAACTCGTTCGGCTTGACGTCCTTGGCGCGTTCGGTCGGCACGCCCGCCTTGGCCTTGATTTTCTCGTTCTCTTCATTGATCTTGGCGTTCTCGATCTCCAGGTCGAGGACACGCTGCTGGAAGGAGTCCGCCAGGTACTTGGCCTGATCTTCGGCACCTCCCTGCGCAACCATGCGCTGCCACTCAGTCAGGTAGGGATAATAGAGGGGCTTTTTGGCCAGGAACTTGACCCAGCGCTCGAGCAGTTCCGGATCCAACCGCGCGGCATCGGCCGCCTCCTCCACCTTCAGCTTGGGCTTGCCGCTGACCTTCCATGCCGCTTGCATGTAGGCCGAGGTTTGGGAGGCAAGCGCAGTCGCCAGTTGCTCGCGCGCCGCCTTGACGTACTTGTGGACCGCCTCATCGTGATCGTTCGCTTTTTGGAACTTCTGCCGCCATGCATCTACTTCGGACGCCGGAACAAAGCTGTACTCCTTGTACGTGGAGCTGGCGAAGATCCCGCCCAGCGCGTAGTAGTCCTTCGACAGGATGGGGTCGTACTTGTGATCGTGACAGCGCGCACAAGCGACCGTGAGGCCGAGGAAGCCACGGGTGACGGCGTCGATCCGCTCGTTGCGTTCGTCGGCACGGCCTTGAACCGGCTCTGCCTGATCCCAGATCCAGGGTGCTCCGCCAAGGAATCCCGTCGCCTTCAACTCATCTGGGCTCGGGTTCTTGGAGAGAAGATCTCCCGCGAGCTGCATCTTCACGAAGCGGTCGTAGGAGAGATCCTCGTTGAAGGCCTTGATGACCCAATCGCGATACACCCAGGCGCCCTCGAGCGGCATGTAGCCTCGGCCGCGCGGGTCGAGCCCGCGGATGTCGTCGTCTCCATAGCGCGCGACGTCGAGCCAGTGACGCCCCCACCGCTCGCCGTAACGCGGGGACGCAAGGAGGCGGTCGATCAGCTTGGGATAAGCGTCGGCAGAGTTGTCCTTTTCGAAGGCCTCAACCTCATCCGGGGTGGGCGGCAGACCGGTCAGGTCCAGCGTGGCCCGACGGATCAGGGTTCGCTTATCGGCACG
>JAOAPJ010000343.1 GCA_025462805.1 Acidobacteriaceae bacterium | reverse complement strand
CAGGAGTCTCGGGGTAGAAATTTCGCCCGTCTGACTCTGATGCGACCGTGGTGAACCTCTCGAACCGGGACGCGGAACGGCGACCTGTTGCAATCATGAAGATTGCCTTTCCGACGCCACGGGATGGAGCGGAGAAGAGAGCCCCGTCTGCTGAAGGATCGGACCGGAAGCCCTAAGGTTTCCATAGAGGCGCGTGTACTGTTTTGCGAGAACGGAGGAAGAGAACTGCGGGAGAGAGATCGGCGACTTCGCAGGCATCTTGATTGTCGCGATAATAGCTTCGGAGAGCGTCTCCTCCGCGTCACTGTCCAAATTGACGAACTGGCAATGTCCTTCACCAACTTCGCGATGGGCTGGTATGTCCGAACAGATCACCCGGCAACCCGCAAGGAGTCCTTCAGCGACTGGCAGGCCGAAACCCTCAGTGCTGGACGGAGCGACGAGCGCCTCACATCGCGTATAGCACCACTGCAGATCCGATTCCGGCAATCCCACCAGAAAGTGAACACTGCGTTCCAGGCCACAGCGAGACACCAGCCGCTGAATCCGTTGGGTCTCAGGCCCCGGAATGCCGACCACGACCAGCTGTGTATTTGGATCGATCTGACCGACCCGCAGCAGTCGAGCGAAGCTTCGGATCAGCAGCGGGATGTTCTTGTTGCGCCGATGCTGCGCAACGCAGAGCAGAAACGGCTCACCCTGCCAGCCGGGTATAGGAGAATCCCGCGCACAAGCCGGCTCAGCCTCGACGCAATTGTAGATTCGGACCGCCTTTCGTGAGATGGAGGCGGACAAATACTGTCTAAGGCGAAGCCGGGTCCCATCAGAGACGCAGGCGATCGCATCCACATTGCAAAGGCATTGCTGCAGGATTAGGCGATTGAAGATGAACTTCGGAAAGCCAAAATTGAGTGGGATCTCATAGGGATACAGATCATGCAGCGTCACCACTGTGGGACAGGGAAATGACGAAGAATTGACAGGAACGGGGTAGGAAAGATGAACAACATCCGCCTGGAGAGAAGCCGCCAACGTTGGAAGCCGTTGGTAATACCACAAATTTCGACTGAGCGAAGTTGGTTCCATCTCGGCCAGGTGAGTCGTCAGCCGAGTCCCTGAGACAAGGCCGGCCGCCGCGACTAACTCACGCTGCCAGGGCGCAACCACCAGATCCACTGCAGAGATATCCGGGTGTTGCAACAGACAGCGCACGACATTGAAGGCGTGACGTTGTAAACCGGAGATGTGAGATGAGAAAGAAGCAGCTGCAATGAGAACCTTCATGGTCTCACTCCCTCCTCAACTCTGCCGACACACGAGATCAAAAGGGTGGGTGCGGACATCAGCGCGCCCGATGGATCTGTTGCGGCGTCCGAGTCGCCGTGCCGGGGATACATCGTGCACCGCCTCATGCAGCACCTCGACGAAAGGCAAAGATCGCGTGACTCCGACGGCGCAACACCGGGGCGATCTCAGCGGCAAGTGCTCTTCGTGGGTCCGATGGGTCGATTTTCGTCCAGTGGTCCCTCGCAAGAATCAGGGCCGACGCAGTGGCAAACGAAACGAACGTGAGCAGCAGAGTGAGCAGCAAACGATGCGGGAACGACTTCTTTTCCGGTATTCCCGGAGGGTCGATCACACTCACCACCGGAATGTCTTTCGCTTCCTCGATGCGAGCGAGTTCGTACTGTTGCGTGAGGAGTTCAAACACCACCTCCTGAACTTTCACGCGGCGATACAGGTCTGCATATGGAACGGCAAGACGCGGAAGCTGTCGCAGTGGGGGATAGAGTGCGCCCTTGTCCTCCGCGTCAGAGGATAGGCCAGCGTCTCGAGCGGCGTTGGCGGCCAGGGGAGCAGACGAGCCGGTCATCTTCTGAAGCTCGCGCTGCAGGCTCCCGACACGCGCTTCCGTCTGCCGGACACGTATATTCTCGTCGCCATAGATCTGACGCAGCGACTCAAGTCCGGACTGCTCGAGCAGGAGTTCTCCCTGAACTTTCGCCCCCGCATCCACCATCGCGTGAGTCTGTTCTTTGATATCGATGGTGCTGTTTTTACTTGAAAATTCGCTCAGCTCGAGCTGGGCGCGTTCGAGATCCGCTTGGACTGCACGCAGACGCCCCTCAATGAACATACGTTCCCGGTGCGCCGCCGACGTGCTGGTTCGTCTCACCAGCTTGTCAAGTTCGTCGAGGTATGCCTGGGCCAGATCACGAGCCCGCACGCGGTCCTCGTCCTCCACCTCGATGGTGATCACTCCGCTCTTCTTGTTCTCTGTCACGCTCGTACGCCGGGCCAGACGCTTTCCTGTATCGATGCGATACCGCTTGCGGTACACGTGCTGTAAATTGAAACGGTCAATAAGATGACCAGTTACGGTTCCGCTGTGCAGCATATCTATGTAGAGTGCCGTGGTGGTGTGGCCTCCTAGCAGACTGCCGGCAAGGCTCCCCAAGCCCCCGAGGGCCGGGCTGTGCGAAGCCAGAGCGGCGAGCATCAGGGCTCCGGAATTCTGTTGATCTGGCGGCATAATGCTCGCGATGGCCTTGTAGCGTTTGGGAATGACGAACGCTATGCCCAGACTTACGATCAGCGAGATAGCTGCCACCCGCGCAAGAACGCGCCGGTGCTGCCAAAGCAGCGCTGCACGAACAGCCCAGTTCCCACCTTGTGGAGTCGTGAGCTCCTGTTCCTTTTCCAGTTGTGCGAGAGCAGATGCATGGATCATTGGTTAGCCCTCGTGGCAAGCCAGGCGTTGTCCTGTCGCAGGCTCTGCGAATCGAAACGGCCGATGTGACGAACGATCGTGGCAATCATGAGGCACCTGAAAATCGTGGAAACGGCAGGGAACACATCGCCTAAAGGTTTGCAAGTGACGCGGTAATCGCGATCGACGAGGCAAGCTGTGCTGTTGTCAGCAGGTTCTTCCACAGCAACGAGGCGCCGATGATCTTCTGAGGAACGACGACGACGTCGCCCGGATTGAGTTTGGTTGAAAGCACCTTGGGATCGAAGAATCCTCCCGAATGGCGGCCCACCACGGAGCCATTTGCGCGAATGATGAAGATCTCGCTCCGATGTGCGGTCGAGTTCGTTCCGCCTGCACGGCTCAGATACCAGCTGGCAGTCTTATCTGGAGTGAAGGTAAGTGCGGTCGAGTTGTAGACCTGGCCTGTTACGAGCACAAAGCCGGGACGTTTCGGGATAGTCAACACATCACCGCGACGCAGCTCGATGTCCGCAGGAGTGTTGGCCCAGCTAGCGATGTCCGCAGTAACACGAATCACCATGCGGCCGGTAGGTGGATGGCTCTTCAGGTCTGAAAGCACCTGAGACTGTTGGGCCTTGACAAGCTGCACTGTTCCATCGCCGCTCCCGCCGCCGAGGTTCGGCGAAAGCCTCGCAGCCGCTGAATTCGCTTCGATCTGCCGGATCAGTTCCTCGCGGCTCGCCTGCTCGAGCGCCCGAACCTCTGTCCGGACCAGCACCGCGCCCATCGGATACGCAGTTGGCAGAAGGCCGCCCGCCCTCCGTAAGACAGAGCTGAGACGCTCTCCATCCTGAAAGCCATAACTCCCGGGGAATCTGACCTGACCATTGATCGTCACCGACTCGCCGATGTCGTTCCAGTTGGTGATCTGGTGAATGGACAAGACATCCCCCGGTTTCAGCGGAACATCGGCGTGCGCGTCCGCTCCGTCCACGGCTGATCCGATAGGTACCGTCGCGAGATTCTCCAAAATGCGATTGCCATTGATCACGCCATAACTCGTCAGGTCGGCGCTTTCCAGCAGAGCGTCGCGCTTGAAGCCTCCTGCCATGCGTACCAACTGCGCAGCCGTCATGCCTTTCGACAGCGGATATTCACCCGCCCGCAGCACTTCACCGCGGATCGTGACTCGAGGAGCGTCCGCTTCGTATCGTCCCAGGACGCGGATCGTATCGAAGGGCTCAAGACCGACATTCGCATTTCCGATCAGCACATCGGGAACACTAAAGTTGATGGTCTCCGCATGCAGATCCGGAGGCACCAGGCGGACAATCTCTCCGTGCGCGGCAGGCTCAGGCAGCATATCCCGATAGCTGTGCAGCACGTCACTCACGTGCATACCATCCCTGTACGGCAGACGGCCCGGACGTGCGACGTGGCCTTCCAGATAGATGGCACGCTCGCTGTACGGAAGAATTGGCTCGATACGGATTCTGTCTCCGTCCTTCACTTGAAAGGCAGCAATGACGTCGCGATCGGTCTGGGGGCTTGGCTCACCATCCACGTGCGGCGTTGGTGTTACGGTCTCGCGATGACTGTTAGTGTCAATGCGCTCGATTCTGATGTGGCCGAGTGAGGCAGCAGCCGTGAACCCTCCTGCGTCATTGATGACCGTGGAGAGCGTTGACTCACCGGGTGCCAGTTCATAGATTGCCGGGCGCTTCACCGCGCCTGAGACAGCAACCTGGGGCCCGGCAGGGGGTACCAGAAGCGTATCTCCGCTTTGAAAAGGCACACTGCCGTTACGAATTCCGTGAAGGAGAAAGTCATAGAGGTCGACCTCCTCGACTAGCTGCTTGCCACGATAGTGGCGTAGCGTACGAAGCGAGCCAACCGCTGTGGGACCGCCGGCAGCATACAGAGCACTCAAGGGAGTTGCCAGCGCGCTGATATCAAACCCGCCGGGACGCTGCACATCGCCGACGACATAGACACGCACCGAGCGCAGGCGCGAGACCGT
>JAOAPJ010000194.1 GCA_025462805.1 Acidobacteriaceae bacterium | reverse complement strand
CATCCGCGCGGGTCGGCGCAGCGCGGCGAAGTGCATTATGTGTATAAGCGCAAAGGCAAGCCGTGCCTGGTCTGCGGAACCCCGATCGACAGCCGCGACATGGCGCGGCGCACCGTCTACGGGTGCCCCGAGTGACCGAAGGACTGAAGGCAGAGCGGCGACTACCGTGAACAAAGAGCGAAGCGGGGTTCAGTGAGTCAGCGAAGCGGCTTCGGCAAGTAGCGAAGCGGTCTCAGAAAATAGACACAGACGATGCCATCGACACAGAGCAAGGACTATTACGGCGTACTTGGTGTGAAGAAGACGGCCTCCGCGGACGAGATCCGCAAGGCCTTCCGCAAGCTTGCGCGCAAGTACCACCCGGATGTGAACCCGGGGGACAAGAAGGCAGAGGAAAAGTTCAAGGAGATCTCCGAGGCTAACGACATCCTCAGCGACGAGAAGAAGCGGAAGGTCTACGACCAGCTCGGCTTCTACTCCGATCAGATCGATCCCGCTGCGGCGGAAGCAGCCGCTCGGGGCGGCTACGGCCGTCCCAGGGCCGGAGGCGCTAATACTCAACAAGGGGTGCCATTCGACTTCGAGGGCTTCGACTTCTCGAACTTCGAGACCGGGCCCGGCCCGCGCCCAACCACGGGCGCAGGCAGCAGCAGTGGCGGCTGGGGCGGATTCCGGGACATCTTCTCCGGCATCTTCAATCAGGGCGGCGGCCGTCAATCGCAGCCGGGTCCGCAGCCCGGGTCCGATCTTGAGTACACCGTCAACGTCGACTTCTGGACGGCCGTACGCGGCGGCACGGCGAGACTGCAGATCCAGCGCCAGGAGGTCTGCCCCACCTGCCACGGCAGGGCGTCGGCGGGGGTGTCTATGCAGTGCCCGGAGTGCCATGGCACCGGGCAGGTCACCCAGATGGGCGGCCGCATGAAATTCACCATCCAATGCCCGCGATGTGGCGGCACCGGGCGAATAGAAGAGAGCTGCCCCACCTGCCATGGCGAGGGCACGGTCACCCGCACCGATACCATCGAGTTCCGCATCAAGGCCGGTACCCGCGATGGACAGCGCATCCGCCTGGCCGGAAAGGGCAATGCCGGCGTGAACGGTGGACCACCTGGCGACCTCTTCCTGATCATTCGGTCGGGCCCGCATCCGGTCTTCGTCCGGGTGGCGGACAATGTCGAGATCACTATTCCGGTCCGGGTGGATGAGGCGGCTCTGGGCGCCAAGATCGACGTTCCGACCATCGATGGTCGCGCTCAGCTCCGCATTCCACCCGGCACACAAAGCGGCCAGAAGCTTCGCATGCGGGAGAAGGGCGTAGCGTCGGCGGCTGCGGAAGGCCACCGGGGCGACCAGATTGTCACAGTGGAGATCACGGTGCCGCATCTGCGGGATGAGCGTTCAAAAGAGATCCTGCGGGAGTTCGCCCAACTCAACCCGGACGACCCGCGAGCCGCGCTCTGGAGCAAGGTCTGAGCCACAATGTGTACAAAAGAGATCGGGGAACCCTTTCGGGCTCCCCGATCTTGTGGAAGGTCTGTTTCCCAGTTTGGAACCGGTTATTGCATTCCACCAACTGCCGCGATGGTCGTAGTCAGCGGCTCATGGAAGATGGTCTGCAGGTTCAAGCCGGTCCAGAGCATGTAGAACTTTCCGCAGCTGTCGGCCTGGCTGCCCCGGCAGCCCTGCATCACCAGCAGGCGGCTGTCCGGCTGGTACTGGAAGCCGATGGTCTCGTCGGCGCCGTTCTTGGGCGCCGTCAGATTGAAGCCCGGCTCGTACACTTTGCCGTTCAGCTCGTCAACAATGAAGAAGGTCGTGCAGCCCTCGCCGCAGCCCCATTGCAGCAGCGCGTAATGGCCGCCGAAGTTGGTGCCCTGCTGCGATCCCTGGCGCAGGCGCGTGCGGAAGGTCGCCTTGCTTGGGCTGTTGATGACCGGTTCCGAGGTCAATCCTGCGGGCACCTTGGCAGCCGGGTAATCGGTCGCCGCTGGTGACCAGGCTTGCTGGGCCTGGACGGGCTGGGCAAGTATGGACGCAGCAGCAAGAGCGAGGGCAGGAAGGGTGTACCGGAGGAGGTTCTTCATGACCGCAGTGTGCACCCGGGTCATAGGGAACACCAATCGGTAATCCGGAAAATAAGTTACGAAGGTGAGCGAAACCGGCAAAAATTTCATAATGGATCGCGACATACAACTTTTAGTGAATGCAGTTATGACCTGGGCTGAAGGCGAGCTCAAGGAACATGGCCATCTTCCGGCGCGCGCGGTATGGCTGCCGCCGGCAGAGGACGACCTCCACGTCCCGCAACCGTGCTTTGCGGAGCCAGTCGAGGACACCATCCAGGCGCAGGAGGCCGAGCTTACAGAGGGCCTGAAAGCCCGGTGGCGGGATGGCCGGGTGACGGCGGCTGCGATGGTGGCGCCGGTTCTTTTCGGTAAGGCGGGCACGGCCGAACGCACCGAGGCCGTCCGGCTGCACATTGAGGCGCTGAGCGGTTACTGCGCAGATATCCTGATGCCATACCGGGTACGCCCCGCCCCGCGCTGGCGCCGTAAACAGCAGAACCGCGTACACTTCAGCCATCCGGTGGCGCAGGAGAGCATTCCGCGGCTGTGCGGACCTCCTACCCAGAACAAGACCTTTGGAATAGACCATGCCGACCAAACGTAAGTCCAAGGGTGCCTACATGATCTCCGCTGTCGCGGAGATGTACGGGATTCATCCGCAGACGCTCCGTCTCTATGAGCGGGAGGGGCTGCTCAAACCGTCGCGTACGGAGGGCAACACGCGCCTCTATACGGATGAGGATCTGGAGCGGCTGGAGTTCATTCTGAACCTCGCCCGCGACCTGGGGGTCAACATCTCCGGTATAGCCATCATTCTGCAGATGCGCGAGCGCATGGAGGAGATGAATCGGCAGATGCAGAGCTTTGTGGATTATGTCCGCTCGGAGATGCTGCAGCACATGCAGCAGCATGTGCCAATCACCAACGATGCCGCCATCGTTCCCCTTCGCAAGCCTGTGGTGCTCAATCCGGCCCCGGCGCGCGATCGCAGACGCTAGAGGCCTGTCCGGACCTGCCTTTGGAGTCTGCAACCAATTGGCCACATGGGCACTTCTCAGGCGTCTGGAGTAGGCTTACTGAAGCTGATCAGGCAGGTGCACCGTAGGCGTATTTCTTCATCTTCTGCTCGCTCTGGGCGCGTTCGGGCTCTTCACATCCACCATCTACAGCCTGATGGTGGTGGCAGGGGCTTTGTACTTCCGGCGGCAGAGGATCGTTCCCGATCCCTCCTTCGTGCCACCGGTCAGTCTGCTGAAGCCGCTGCACGGCGCTGAGCCCAATCTGGCGGAGCATCTGGAAGGATTCTTCAAGCAGGACTACCCGACATACGAGATCCTGTTCTGCGCGCGCACCGCCAATGATCCCGGATTGCAGATTGCGCGTGAATTGGCCGCGCGTCATCCCTCCGTTCCCGCGCACTTTCTCACCAGCGGCGAGCCTCCCTTCGCCAACGCGAAGGTCGCCTCGCTTGATCGCATGGCGCAGGCCGCGCGCCACTCGATTCTGGTGGTGAGCGATAGCGATGTCCGGGTCGGCCCGGACTATCTGCGCGCCGTTGTGGCGCCGTTTGCCGATCCACAACTCGGTGTCGTCACGTGTCCCTATCGCGGCATTCCCAGCCGCGCGGCGGCTGCGATCGGAGCCCATCCCGCCACACCACGCGCCTCTGCTCTGTGGGCGCAACTCGAGGCGGTCGGCATGTCCATCGAGATGACAGCCGGGGTGCTTGTCGCCAACATGCTCGAGGGCATGCAGTTTGCGCTGGGTCCGACGATGGCGGTGCGAAGCGAATGTGTCCAAGAGATCGGCGGTTTCAACGTGCTCGGCCAATATTGCGCCGATGACTTCCTGCTCGGCAATCTAGTCGCGGCGAAGGGGCATCGCGTGCTGTTCTCGCACTACGCCATCGACCACATCGTGCTCAACACCGGCTTCATCGATTCCATGCGGCACCAGGTGCGCTGGAGCAAGAGCACACGCTTCTCACGACCGAAAGGACACTTCGGCACCGCACTCACCTTCGCGATGCCGTTTTCCCTACTGGCCTTTGCCGCTGCGCTGGGTCTGCACTGGCCGGTGGTCGCGCTGGCTGCGCTGGTCTGGGGCATACTGAACCGTATGCTGCTTGCCGCAGTGGTCGGATCTTCCGTGGTCAGGGAGCGCTCACTCGGGCGCACACTGCTCCTCTACCCGCTGCGCGACTTGATGGGCTTCGGCTTCTGGTCCGCGAGTTACGGCAGCCGGCAAATACTGTGGCGGGGTGAGGAGTATGTACTCGAGAACGGCGGTTACATGCGGCCGCTGCATGCGAAGAGCACATCCGGAGACAGCAAGCGAAGCGAGCGCGAGACTGCGCTTACTCTGTAACGCGCTACTCGCCCCTGAGAGGTTGCGGCACGTATCTGATGCCGCCGTGAAGCGGAAATCCTAAAGCGGCCGGTCGGTGTACAGTGTTTTGTCCGCGAGCTCCTGAATCGCGATCAGCCTATTTCCCAACACCGCCTGCACCTGGTCGCGGCGCTCTCCCTCGGCGAAGAGAAACTTCCGCTCGCCTGTTCCCCAGATAGATGCGAGCTCCGCGTCGTCCAAAAAAACGTGCGGCGCATCGGGCCACATCGAACCCCACAACATGGTGGACGAACGGCCATGCACCAGCAGCGCCTGCCGGCGCGTGTAAAAGAGCACGGATGAGCCATCCGATTGGTCGCCATAGAGGATCAGAGTCGCGCGTTTCGCCGCCGGGTCTGCCGGATTTTCGTTCTTCGGGTAGCCGACGACGTGATTGATGGTGGCGGCCATGGATTCAGAGGAAAGCATGGGCGCAAACCGCACAAATGCCACGTGGGCGGCGACCAGAAAGATGGCCATCGTGAAGGCCACCGAGAGCGTGGCTTCGAAGTGCCGGTCGCGCCGGCGAAGTTGCAGCGCCAGCAGCGGGCCTATCAGCAGGACCACTGCTGCCAGCGCCGCGGGCAGCCGGAGCGCTGCGAATGATGGGCCGGTGAGATCGAACAGGTGCGACATGGAGAGCGAGTAGTCGCCGACGCCGCGATGCGCCAGCAGCGTGCCGATGTCCGGCACAAACGGCAGGTGCCGTGAGGTCCACAGACCATAGCCGAGAGCGACTGCGGAGAGCAGTCCCACAACCGCAAACAGTACATGCGCGCCGATCAGCCAGCGGTAGGTGCCTTCGCGGGCGCTGGCATCCACACGTTCGGCGCGGATCTCGAAGGAAGCCAGCACAGCGCCGGTCAGCATCAGCAGCGGCAGATAGGCGGGGAACGTGTAGTACTCCTGATTGGTGGAGATGGAGAAGAACAGCATCATGAATGCTGCGTACAACGAGAGCAGCCAGATGGTGCGACTGCGGAAGCGCGCATTGTCATCGTCCTGACGCAAATTGCTGAGCCACGACGTGCGTGTGCGCCAGGCGCGGCGGATGACGAGGGGTAGGAACAGACTCCACGGCAGGAGCCAGGCGATCTGGCCCACCCAGTAGATCCAGGCCGGCTGCTTGTTGTAATCGTGCGGGTATCGCTTCCCCAGGAAGCGCAGCACATGCTCGTTGATGAAGTAGAAGTAAAAGAATCCATGCACATGGCCGAAGGTCGGATGATTGCCGACTGGGTTCCCCTGGTCCGGATTGCGCAGCCCCGCGAGGATATGCCAGGGCGCAGCGATGACCAGGAACAGCAGAAGCCCGGTAAAGATCCGCATCTCGCGCCAGCGCCGCCATTCACCGGTGAGGACGAGCCAGGGCAGAGCCGCCGCGAAAAAGAACACCGGAGCGATCAGTCCCTTGGCAAGCATCGCGATGGCGAGCGAGGCCCAGCATAAATAGAAGAGCGCAGGTCGGCGATCCTCCAGGCCCAGCAGGAACGCGTAGAGCGCCAGCCCCAGGAAGAAGCTGAGCAGCGCCTCCGGGATGTCGATGCGCGTAAACAGGAAGACCCCTACGCCTGTGAGTAATGCCAGGGCTGCATAGAAAGCGGCCCGTTCGTTGAACGCGCGTCGTCCCCACTGCCAGGCCAGCGCGGCAATGGCGAGAACGCCAAGCGCCATCGGCAGGTGCGCCGAGAAGCCGTTGTAGCCAAAGATGGTGTCATCGATCGCGTTGATCCAATAGGAGAGTGGGGCCTTCTCCAGATAGCGGATCCCGTTGATCTTGAGCGTGACCCAGTCCCCCGAGAGCGCCATGTGCTGTGCGGCGTTCGCGTGCGCGGCGTCGGCATCGTCCAGCAGGGGCGGTGAGAAGAGCGCGCTGAAGTGGACGGCGAACCACACCAGGAGCAAGATGGTCCATGCGAGCCGTGTGGAGAGGAAGCGGGCCGGTGCTGCGTCGGTTTGCACCGGAAGTACGATCTGACGAGACATGACGGAAGCAGAAGGATACCAGCCGAAGAACACGACGCCTCGAGAGCAAGCTCCTGCTGCGCTCGCGCATTTGCAAACGGTGGCGAAGGAGATGCGCGAGAAGCTCGACGCCTGCCGCGAACAGGGGCACCATCCCAAGGTGCCGGCCGTGCACCAATTGCGCACA
>JAOAPJ010000310.1 GCA_025462805.1 Acidobacteriaceae bacterium | reverse complement strand
ACTCCCCCGTCCCACACAAATGCTCTAGACTCCGGATTGTGAAGCGCAGTGATAACGATCCGGAGCGCCTGGTCTCCGCCACGCGTGGTGATGAGGACAGCTCCTTCGAGCTGAAGCTGCGGCCCCGCCGCCTGGCCGAGTTCATCGGCCAGTCCAAGGCCAAGGAGCAGCTCGCCATCGCACTCGAGGCAGCGAAGAGCCGCGGCGAAGCGCTCGACCACGTCCTGCTCTTCGGACCGCCCGGCCTGGGCAAGACCACCCTCGCCACCATCATCGCCAACGAGCTCGACGTCGGTTTCCAGCAGACCTCCGGGCCGGCCCTGCAGATTCAGGGCGATCTCACCGCCATCCTCACCAACCTGCGCGAGCGCCAGGTCCTCTTCCTCGACGAGATCCATCGCCTGCAGCCAGTCCTCGAAGAGAAGCTCTACACCGCGCTCGAGGACTACAAGCTCGACATCATCATCGGCCAGGGTCCGGCCGCGCGCACCCACGTTATGGAGATCCGGCCCTTCACCTTCGTCGCCGCCACCACCCGCCCGGGCTTGCTCTCGTCACCGCTGCGGTCACGTTTTGGCATCCTGCTGCGGCTCGAGTTCTACACCGAAGACGAGCTGCGCTACGTGGTCACCCGCTCCGCCGAGGTGCTCAGTGTCCCCATCGACCAGGACGGCGCCGCCGAGATCGCCCTCCGCTCCCGCGGCACCCCGCGCATCGCCAACCGCCTGCTGCGCCGCGTCCGCGACTACGCCCAGGTGCGCGGCACCGGCGCCATCGATCGCGCCACCGCCCAGGCCGCGCTCAAGATGCTCGAAGTCGACGCCCACGGCTTCGACGAGCTCGACCGCCGCCTGCTGCTCACCATCATCGAGAAATACGACGGCGGCCCGGTCGGCCTGAACACGCTCGCCGCCACCCTCGCCGAGGAAGAAGACGCACTCGAAGAGGTCTACGAGCCTTTCCTCATCCAGATCGGCTTCCTTGACCGCACCCCGCGCGGCCGCGTCGCCACCCGGCTCGCCTACGAGCACTTCAACCTGCCGCTCCCCCGCAAAGCCAACCTGCTTTTCTGAAGGCCGTCCCCTCACGCACCAGGAGCCTGTCTAGTCAGACAGGCTCCCGGAAAGTGGTCGTGGAAGGCGCAGACGAGGTCGAGCCTCGCTCTTGGCTAATGCGAGTTGTGGAACACCCTCGTCGCGTCAGCCGTAAGCACTGCCGGTACGCTGACGCCCGAGGCGAGCACCAGCGAGGAGATGATCGCCCGCGCCTGTCTCTCGCCGTTGACGTACACCAGTTGGAAGGTCGCTGTGCGAACCAATATCCCCGCCGCTGAGTACACGCCGACCGTCAGCGTACTGGTGCAGTCCGCGTTCACCGTCCCTGTTCCCTTCAGCGTCACGTTCGAGACTGCGCCCCCCGAGCTGCTCGTCGCCGCCCCTGACATCTCTCCATCCTCGTACAGCGTGTACTTCGCAACCGCGGCAAACGGCACGGCGCCGGTCGCAGGAATCACCGTCCCGGTCTCCGTGTATGCCCACTCTCCTGCCACCCCAGCCGTGGAGCAGGACTGCTCTTCGGCAGCGGCCCTCGTGCCCTGCCCTGCCACCCACAGCATCCCCACTGCAGCCAGAATGGCTGCCGCCCGGCGAATCCGACTCGAATAACTCTGTGCGTATCTCATCAATGTCTCTCCCTTAGTCAGCCAGCTATGCGGAAACCGCCACCGGTCTTCAGCCGCGCCCCAGCAGATTGTGACCAAACCTTACTTCTCCGGCGCAGCTGCCTCAATGCACGGCAGATCGTTCGCAGATCAAAAGAAAGTCAATCGCCAAGTGGCTCTAGGGGCGGCACTTCTCGGGCTTTTCGGCGACAGGGTTAGACTGTTCCGAAGCCAGCACAAGCAGCACCGTCAGCAGCCGAGAGCGACGCGGTCGCAAGGGAGCGCAATCTTGAGCGACACGTCCCAATCCGCACAACGGGTCCGCTTCGGCATCTTCGAGGTCGATCTGCGCACCGGAGAGATCTGGAAGTCCGGCCGCAGACTCAAGATGACGGGCCAGCCATTTTCCGTGCTCGCCATTCTGCTGGAGCGTCCGGGTGAGGTCATCAGCCGGGAGGAATTGCAGCGCCGGTTATGGCCGGACACCTTCGTCGACGTCGATCACAGCCTGAACACCGCGATCAACAAGATCCGCGGAATCCTGCTCGATTCCGCAGAGCGGCCGCGCTTCGTGGAAACCCTCTCCCGCCGCGGCTACCGCTTCATCGCGCCGATCGAAAACGCCGATCCGGCAGCGAGCTCACACTCTGCTGACGGAGCGTCGCGCTCCCGCGGCCGCGTCACGACCGCCTTGGGTCCTCGCGCGGAAGACGGCTTCTGGATCGCTGTCCTGCCGTTGAAGCAGAGTGGCGACGGCGCTGACCTCGGTGAGCGCGCCACAGCCCTGATCGAGGAGATCGTCACCGGCCTGTCGCGCTTCTCCTATCTCCGCGTCATCTCGCTCAGCTCCACGTTGCAATACTCCGGCAAACCGGTGGATGTGCGAGCAGCCGGCAGGGAACTTGGCGCACGCTATCTCATCGACGGCAGCCTTCGTCACGCCGGCGACCGCGTCCGCCTGGCCGTGCAGCTCGTCGATTGCCGCTCCGGAGCTCATCTGTGGGCCGAAGGCTACGATCGAGGCTTTTCCGATCAGGCTGTCTTTGATCTGCTTCAGGATGCCGTGCCGCAGATGGTATCGACCATCGCCGATACTCACGGCGTTCTGCCGCGCAGCATGAGTGAGGCGCTGCGCACCAAGGATCCGTCCCGCCTGACACCCTACGAAGCCGTGCTGCGCAGCTTCGCACACTTTCAGCGCGTCAGTGCGGAGGAGCATGCGCCCGCCAGGGCAGCGCTGGAACGCGCGGTCCAGCAGGCGCCGAACTATCCCGACGCCTGGGCCATGCTGTCGCTCATCTACAAGGAAGAATTCACGCATAGATTCAACCTTCTCCCCGACCCGCTCGGACGCGCTCTCTCCGCCGCGCAGCGTGCGGTCGAGGGAGCGCCGTCGAATCATCTCGCGCACCATGCGCTGGCCTCTGTTGAGTTCTTCCGCAAGCAGATGGATGCCTTCCACATCGCCTCCGCGCGGGCAGTGGCTCTCAATCCGATGGACGGATTCACGCTCGCCTACCTGGGCTTCCTCACTGCCTATGCCGGCGATTGGGAGCGCGGCTGCGCGCTCTCAGCAACAGCGCGCAGCTTGAACCCGCATCATCCCGGCTGGTACTGGTTTGTGCCCTGCTTCGATGCCTACCGCAAGCGCGAATACAGGACTTCGCTGGAGTTCGCCCGTAAGGTGAACATGCCGGGCTTCTGGCGCATGCAACTGGCCCTCGCTGCGAACTGCGGGCAGCTCGGCCACCATCCGGCAGCGCACGATGCCTTGCAGTCGCTTCTGCTACAGCGGCCGGACATCGCCAGACTCCCACGCGAGGAGCTAGCCATCTGGTGGCAGCCAGACATGGTGGAGCACCTCATCGAGGGCCTGCGCAAAGCTGGCCTTCGGTCCGCCTGACCTTCAAGGCTTGTCATCCTGAGCGGAGCGAAGGATCTGCATCCTTCCATGCGGAGCCGCGCGTGCCCGCCTCTACTGCTCGCAGCCGTCTGCCCTCTCTGCGACCACATATATATTCGGAAAAGCATGTCCTCCGTCGTGGCCGCAGACGCCTTACTCATCCACATCACCGGACACGACACCCCCGGCCTCACCGCCGAACTCACCCGCATGCTCGCCGCCCATAGTGCCGTCATCCTCGACATCGGCCAGGCTCTCGTTCATGAAACGGTGTCACTCGGCATCCTCGTCGAAGCGTCCCCGGATGACAGCCTCCCCGCTCTCAAGGCCGCGATCGCTCACCGCGCTCATGAGCTCGGCCTGCAGGCGCGTTTCACAAACGTCGCTCCGGATGCGCTGCTGCATTGGCTCCACGGCCTGCGTCAGCACCGCTTCATCATCACCATGCTCGGTCGCGGACTGACCGCAGAGCAACTCGCACGCGTCAGCGCCATCATCGCGGCCCATGGCATGAACGTTCATCGCATCGAGCGCCTCTCCCATGAGCTCTCACCCGGCGCCTGCTCCGCCAACGCCTGCGTCGAGCTCGACATCAGCGGCGACCCTTCGCGTGAGCTCCCGATGCGCGCAGAGTTTCTGCTCGCCGCCCAGGCACTCTCCATCGACATCGCCTTCCAACGTGAAAGCATCTTCCGCCGCAATCGCCGGCTCTTCGCCTTCGATATGGACTCCACGCTTATCCAGGGCGAAGTGATCGACGAGCTCGCCAGGCTCGGTGGTGTGGGCGATAGTGTGGCCCGCATCACGGAGGCCGCTATGCGCGGTGAAGTCGGCTTCGATGAAAGCTTTACGCGCCGCGTCGCCCTTTTGAAGGGGCTTCCCGCCCACCGCGTCCACAGCCTGCTCGACACCATCCCGCTCGCCGAAGGCGCCGAGCGCCTCATCCGCACCCTGCAGTTCCTCGGTTACAAAACCGCGATCCTCTCCGGCGGCTTCGACTTCTTCGCACGCCAACTCCAGAAACGTCTCAGCATCGATTACGTGTTTTCCAATCAGTTGGAGATCGCTGACGGCTTCGTCACCGGCCGCGTCCTGCCGCCCATCGTCAACGCGGAGCGCAAGGCCGCCCTCCTCACCGAGATTGCGCAGCGCGAAAACATCTCGCTTGAGCAGGTCGTCGCCGTCGGAGATGGCGCCAACGATATCCCCATGCTCAACCTCGCCGGCATGGGCATCGCATACCGCGCCAAACCCATCGTTCGCGAGAAGGCCGACCAGTCCATCTCCTGCCTCGGCCTTGACGGCCTGCTCTACCTCAT
>JAOAPJ010000299.1 GCA_025462805.1 Acidobacteriaceae bacterium | reverse complement strand
GCATACTTTGCCACCTTGCCTCAGGCAAATGGCAATCTGCTGGGGGATGGTACCAACTTCGGGTCATTCACCTTTTCCTCGCCGAACTCGCAGTCGAACATCACCAATCTAGTCAAGCTGGACTACAACCTCAATTCGCGTCAGCGCCTGTTCGTGCGCGGCAATCTGCAGAGTGACAACCAGCTCGGCGTGGTGCAGTATCCGGGCGGAAAGCCGAGCACAACGCACTTCGACAACTCACGCGGTCTGGGCTTCGGCCACACCTGGGCGATCACCGATACGCTTGTCAACAGTCTGCATTACGGCTATATCCGGCAGGGGTTTGCGAATCGCGGCTCGTTGACGGGCGACTATGTCACCTTCGCAAACATTGCGCCAACCGTGGCGACCACCAACGACCAGGTTGTGAATGTGCCGGTGCACAACTTCGTGGACGATCTGAGTTGGACGAAGAAGACCCATACCTACCAGGTAGGCCTCAACTATCGGCTGGTCCACAACAACCGTCAGAGCAACGCGACCGCCTTCAACAATGCACAGGTGCAGTACTACAGCCTGGGTGCGGGTGCGATCGCGAATACCGGCAACAGCCTGGATCCGGGCGCGTTCCCTCAGCTGGGTATTCTGCCGGTGGACGCGGGCTTCAGCAGCGCATACAGCAATGCGATTGCGGCCGTTGCGGGCGTCATTCCGACTGCCACGGAATTCTTCAACTACAAGGTGGCCGGGAATAACCTGGCACTGCTGCCACCCGGCGAGTTAAGCCGCAGCTACAAGTCCAACGAGTTCGAGCTTTACATTCAGGATAGCTGGAAGGTGACTCGGGATCTGACCCTCACCTATGGGCTTCGCTACACCAGCCTGCAGACACCGTATGAAGTGAACGGGCAGGAGGTAGCGCCGACCACCAATCTGCACCAGTGGTTCCTACGGCGAGGAACCGACATGGCGTCGGGTGTCACCACGCAGCCGCAGATATCATTCGGAGCGGCAGGGCATGCGAACAATGCGCCGGGCCTATGGGCCAAGGACAAGGCGGACTTTGCGCCGCGCTTCGCCATTGCTTACTCTCCCAGCCGGCTGTCTGGACTGCTGGGCCAGATCTTCGGCGACGGCAAGACATCGATCCGCGCCGGTTGGGGTCTCTACTATGACCACTTCGGCGAGGGCATCGTGGACACCTTCGATGCGAACGGCGCATATGGTCTATCGTCGCGCGTGAACAGCCCGATCAACCTGACACCCGACCAGGCGCCGCGGTTCTCGTCGACTGGCACCGTTCCGACGCAGATCATTCCGCCGACAGCTCCGGAGACCTCGTTCCCGGTCACGCCGGGCAACATCGAGGCGCTGACCTGGACGGTAGACAATCACGTGAAGACCCCTTACGCGCATGCGATGGACTTCTCCATCCAGCGCCAGGTCTCGAAGAGCTGGACGGTGGAGGTTGCTTATGTCGGCCGGCTTGGACGCAGACTGCTGCAGAACCTCGACCTTGCAACACCACTGAACCTGGTGGACACAGCAAGCGGTTCGGACTGGTTCAAGGCAGCACAGGCAATGTCCACGGCGCGTTCTGCCAATACTCCGACCGGATCAGTGGCGCCGATCGCCTACTTCGAGAACATGTTCCCGCAGGCAGCAGGCAACGGACTGTCAGCCACCCAGAATATCTACAACGACCTGTGGACGGCGGGCACGGTGGGCAACGAGACCTTTCCCCTGTACTCGCTTGATCTGGGCTATTACCCGGGCAGTCCGGGTGGAGCGACCAACCGGTTCTTCGATGGCCAGTATTCGTCGGTCTACGCCTGGTCCTCTGTAGGCTCGAGCAGCTACCACTCGCTGCAGCTCTCGGCGCACCACCAGATGTCGCATGGTCTGCAGTTCGACGTTGATTACACCTTTGGCAAGTCCATCGACATGGGATCGGACTCAGAGCGTACGGACTTCAACAAGGGTCAGAACTTCAGCAGCATTGTCAACGCCTGGAATATCAAGGGAAACCGGGGTGTCTCCGACTTCGATACGCGGCATGCCATCTCTGTGGATGGTGACTACAAGCTGCCCTTCGGACGCGGCGAGAGTTTTGCGAGCGGCGGCAATCGTCTGGTGAATGCGATTGTGGCGAACTGGAATCTCTCTGGCCTTTCCCACTGGACAAGCGGACTTCCCTTCTCTGGCATCGACGGGGCTGGCTGGAGCACAGACTGGGCCGTGCAGAGCTTTGCGCGCGTGACCGGAAAGGTCTCCTCCGGAGGGCACCGGACGATCAATGGCCAGCCGAATGCATTCAAGAGTCAGACGCTGGCATTGGCCAATGTCACGGCTCCGTTCGCTGGACAGAGCGGACAGCGCAATGCATTCCGCGGCGACGGCTACTTCTCGATCGATAGCAGCCTGGCTCGCGTCTTCCCCATCGTCGAATCCCAGAGCCTGAAGTTCCAGTGGGATGTCTTCAATTCGACGAACTCGGTTCGCTTCGACCCGAGCAGTGTGCAGGGCAACCCGTTCAGCTCATCCAGCTTCGGCGTCTACAGCAAACAGCTGGTGGAAGCGCGCAGGATGCAATTCTCGCTGCGCTACAGCTTCTGATCGGGATCCATTGCCTTATCGAGGCGCGCATGCATGAACGTGCGCGCCTTCCTTTTGCTAAATCGCGCGTCCACCTGCGATGCTCCTATCTACCCCGCACTCGAGGTATGCATGCCAAGGCTCCCGTTCGCTTCTGCACTTACCCTTGCCGCACTTATGGCCGCACTGACCGCATCCGCACAGCTTCCGCAGCCCAATGGCGGGAGCATCGAACGCGGCACCCTGCCGGACCACTGGCTGTCTCAGCAGTCAAAGTGCATGGAGATTCCGGAGTGGCAAGTGCACGAGTACAACCCGAATTTCTACATCCTGCGGCAGTCACCCTGCACGGATTACGAGAAACCGTTCCTCTTTCTCTTCTTCGGGCAGCAGAGGGCGATGCTGATCGACACCGGTTCGAGGAACGGCAACCTGGCTCCGACGCTTGAGCGCACGGTGAAGAACTGGCTCGAGCGCAATCACCGTGACAGCATTCCCCTGGTGGTGGTGCACACGCATCCGCATGGGGACCATATCGCTGGTGACAAGGACGTGCAGGAGATCAACGATCCGGCCATGCCCGTCACCTTCGTTCCTGCCGAGCTCGAGGCCACCAAGCGCTTCTATGGCATCGCGCACTGGCCGGACGATATCACGCAGATCGATTTGGGTGGACGAGTCATCGATGTCATCCCCATCCCAGGCCACAGTGATCTGAGCGTGGCGTTTTACGACCGGAACACGGCCGTACTGCTCCCAGGGGATAGTCTCTACCCCGGCCGACTCTATGTCGCGGACTTCCCTGCCTTCCAGGCGAGCACAGAGCGGCTGATTCGCTTTACCGAGGGCAAGCCGATCGCGCAGATTCTGGGCAATCACATCGAGCAGACCAGCATACCCTTCCTGGACTATCCGGTCGGCACCATGTATCAGCCACAGGAGCATGAGCTGTCGCTGTCACGCGGCTCGCTGCTGGAGCTGGAGGACGCGCTGGTCTCAATGCACGGAACTCCGCGCCGGTTGGCGCTGCGCGACTTTTCGGTATGGCCGGTTGGGCCGCAGCACAGGTCTGCGGAGGAAGAGGCGAGCTTCAAACAGCATGTAGCGGAACAGAAGAAGGAGATGTGGGATCACACGCAGCCTTAGCTGTCGCGGCTAAGGGCGGCACGAATCGTCAATCGGCGGAGATCGCAGATCCTGCAACCCCAGTCGTGATATCCGACGGCGAGGCGGCACTGGTGATAGGGAAGGTGATCGTAATGTTCGTGCCCGAATCGCCAGGATCGGTCCGGCTGAGGATTTGAATGGAGCCACCGTGCTTCTCGACCAAGCCCTTCGAGACCCAGAGACCGAGTCCAGTGCCGACCTCCGATTTGGTGGTGAAGAATGGTTCGAAGATGCGGGCGCGATGTTTTTCCGGTATCCCGGTGCCGTCATCGCAGACGACCAGCTCTACCTTTGTCTTTCTCCGGCGAACTATGACGCCTACCGTGCCTTCCGCGCTTGCGTCGATGGCGTTGGAGATGAGGTTGGCCAGGATCTGCTTGATCTCTCCTGCATTGGCCAGCACCAGGGCACCGGGATCGGTGGCGCAGGTGAGGCGGATGGCGCGGCTTTCGGCCCGCGTGCGATAGAGCGCGGCGATCTCGGTAGCTGCGACGCCGACGTCCACGGGACCGGCTACGTCCGACTCACGATAGAAGCCCAGAGTCTGCCGCACGACCTGGGCCATGCGGCGAAGCTCCCCATCGGCGATGGACAGGTGGCCCTTCGCCTCCGCAGGCAGGCCTTCCGTGGAGGATACGAGGTAGATGAGGTTGGTGAGCGCCTCGAGTGGGTTGTTCACCTCATGAGCGACCGTGGCGGCAAGTCGGCCGGCGGCTGCCAGCTTCTCCGAGCGGCGCAGGGCATCCTCGGCGAGTCGCCACTCTGTGACATCCATGCTGATGCCGATGATGGCCAGGGCCTTGCCGGTCGCGTCACGCAGGATGCTGCCACGCGAGTGGACCCAGATGGTGCGGCCGGCGGGTGTCACTGCGCGGTGCTCGAACTGTAGCTGCTCCGCGTCGGAGGCGAGCACCTCCGCGAGATCACGCAGAACCTTCTCCCGGTCGTCGGGATGAATCAGGTTGCTGCCGCCATCAAAGCCTGGCACAGAATCCAGAGGCAGGTCGTGGAGCAGCTTGAATTCATCGGACCAGACGATCTGTCCCTTGACCAAGTCCCAGCTCCAGCTTCCCATTCTGGCGGCGGCCTGGGAGAGACGCAGCTCGCTTTGCTGCTTCAGCACCGCGCGATGCAGTTGCGCATTCTCGATCGCGGTCCCGGCACGACGCGCCAGGTCCTCGGCTAGCTGGACGTCATCGGCGTCTAAGTGACGGTGACTTCCCACCCTGAGCAGCCGGACGGCGCCGACGACTTTGTCACGAGAGGTGAGCGGTACCAGGATGCTTCCACTCAGTTGAAGGGAGCGAAGAGCCTTCAGGTGTTCCGGGCTGACCGCTGCTGCGGTGAGCATGTCGTCGGTAATTTCCAGGAAGACCTCCGGCCTTCCTGTGCGCAGCACTGCACCCAGGCCGCGGTCATCGCGGATCTGTTCGGGATAGAGACGCTCATATTCCTGCGCGCTGGAAAGCATCTCCGGATCCCCATGGGCGACCACAATGCGGTTGGGCGTGCCATTCTCAATCACATGGACCACACACCAGTCCGCGATGTGCGGGACGGCCAGCCGCGCGACCTGATTCAAGGTCGCTTCGTAATCGAGTGAGGAGGCGAGGGCGGCACTGGCGTCTGCGAGGAAGGAGAGACGCTGTCTCTCGCGCCGCGCTTGTACGCGGAGTTCCCGTTGGTTGATGGCGGCCGCCGCCAGGTTGGCCAATGCCGCTGCATAGTCCAGATCACGCAGCGTGAAGTGATGCTCGCTGCGCCAGTAGAACGTAATGGTGCCGGGGCGGTGGAGCTCGCTGGCGAGAGGCACGACGAGCATGCTGCAGATGCCTTCCTCGGCGTACGCCTGCTGATGTTTAAGGAGCGAGGGCTCTGCGGTGATCTGCTCCACTGCCATGATGGACGTGGGCACCACATCGCCGTGGACTTCAAGTTCCGTCCGATAGGAGGGAGAGAGGCCGCGAGTGGCGATGGCCCTCCAGGTTCGGTGACTGTCGATCTCGCGCCATACTGCGTAAGCGTCGGCTGCCAGGACCTCACTGGCGATATCCAGAATGCCGGAGAGTACCTCGTCCTGACTGGATGTGCTCAGGAGCATGGCTGACGCCGCAAGCAGGAGCCGACGGGCGTCAGGACGCATTTCGTTCGCATCGCTGCTGGAAAGCCGCTGCACCATCAGCAGTCATGATATCGGTCCCGGGTGTTTGCGGCACGCGAACAGGCCGCTTCCCTGAAGCACTTTGGTGCGACCGGAGATGTTAAACGTGCCGGTTCAGAGAGTCCCCTGAGTGGATCGCGGGGAAGGCGGTGATGCGGAGCTTAGCTGCCGCATAAGGCACGAGGCGGCAGACCTGCGCCGTACCGGCTGCTTCAGCAGGCTCAACGGGTACCGGGTCCGCAGTGCCGTCCTGCGCGCGCCAGCCTGGAACTGAGCGGGCGTCGACTTCGAGCCGCACTGGAGCGTTTGCTGCGGTGAAGGGCGAGGAGTCCGGCAGGGGACGCTCTTCGATACGCGGAGAAATGGTCGCTGGATCGAGTCCATAGTTCCACGGGCCGGCCGGATACACCTGCCAGTCCGACGCCGGACCGCGATCGCGCAGCTTGAGCCAGTCCTGAGCGACATCGAGCGCGAACACGAGGGGCCCTCGCTCCAGGGCTACCGAACCGTTGAACCAACGGGAGGTTCGCACCTCCATGGGAAAGTCGACGAGGACAGCATCGTCCGCATTCCAGGTACGGGAGACGGTAGCAAAGCTCTGGACCTCGGGCGCCGGCTCGGACCTCCCGTTCACGCTGATGGTTGTCCCTTTCGCCCAGCCGGGAATGCGCAGCTTGAGCGGGAAATCCATCGGCTTCTCCGGGTGCACGGACACACGCACCGATCGGCGGAAGGGATATTCGGTTTCAACCAGCAGCCGCACCGGCACGCCGCGCACCGTGGTCTGGACCTCGCACGGCGCATAAGCGGCCAGCACCAGCCCCTCGTCGGCCGAACGCATCACGAGGCTGGAGGTGAACTTCGGCCAGCCCTGATGATAGTTGGCCGTGCAGCAACCGAAGTTCGGCTCCAGACCGTAGATGTTGGACTCCGGACCGTCGGTGGTCCAGGGCCGCCGGTGCAGGCTGACCTCGACCTGGTTAGGCTGCTGGTTGTACTGGTGCGCCCACATCGTGTCGGTGAAGGCGCCGGGCAACGCATTGAAGGCGATCCGCTCCAGGCGATCGCCGAGCATTGGATCACCGAGAATGGCGAGCGACTGCTCGAGCGAGAACATCGCTTCAACGACGGTGCAGAGCTCTGTGCCCTGCGAAGGACTGCGGCCGGCCAAGTGCTCGTCAGCGGAGAAGATGCCGTTGGGCAGGCCATGATATTTGTCCAGCGCCGCCAATTGAGCGGCCAGCCCCTGACGCTCCCGCTCGTCCCCGGTGAAGAGGTACCAGACGGGGGACGCCTTGAGTGCCATCGCATTGTTCACACCATGGCTCTGCATGGCGCGATCGTTGTTCTCGCCGGGCTGCAGGCCCAGATACTCTGCGGTGCATGGCTGGGTGAAGGGGAAGCGGACAAATTGGGACTGCCAGTCGTAGCCTTGCCGGTAGAGCAGACGCGCGAGCGCGATCAGGCTGGGATCCGGCTGGCGGTCGTAGAGCCAGAGGACGGTCAGTACCTCATCCTGCCAGCGGTAGCGGCCCCAATCCTTGAGCGGACGGGACGGCAGGTGCTTCGCCTGGTAGTCGAAGTACCGAGACATCGCCTGGAGGACACGAGGGTCCTGCGTCACCTCATAATACTGGGCGAGGACCTTCAGCATGACCATGCGTGGCCACCAGTCGTCGTTGGACGAGGGGCCGAGCATGCCGTCGGCTCCCTGGTTTGAGAGGGTCCAGTCCACGAAGCGCTGGGACAGGTTCTTCAGCTTTTGGTCATCGAGAAGCCACGCCAGAGGCACGAGCCCATCGAGAAAATAGGGGCCGCGCTCCCAGGATTCGCCTTTGCCGCCCAGCCACCCACTGGCCGGTCCGACATCTGGCCAGATCTCATAGAGGTGGCCGGAGAGTCCCTCTGCCTGCACCCGAAGCTGTTCTTTGAGCCAGCCCTGGGGCCTTACCGCGCCCAGCGGAAGCATGCCGAAGGCGCGTTGACGCTTCAGCGCGGCTGGCTCAGTGGCAAAGGCAAAGCCCCTCGGTGCGGTCGAAAGGACGGCCAGAGTAGCCGCCGTGCTTTTGAGAAAGAACCGACGACTGCTTCCACGAAACGGGCGCTTCAACGAAGAGGGATAGACTCTCACGGCGTTCTCTGTCCGCTCCGAGTGTACCGGGTTCTTTTGAAGCTTCCCAGAGTTGAGAAATGAGGCGAGAGTCTTGGGTATTCACGAGCGAGACATCAGGAGACCTCAGCGATGTCGCTCGCTATTCGGCATGCGGAACGCTGCGTTTCGATTTCGTGACCCCTGTGGGGTTCGGACGGAGTGCGACTCGCTCACGGCGCTGTGCTACAGGCCTGCCGCTTTCGAGAGAGGAGCGTACTCTTCCCTATTCCAGCCGACAGAACTCTCTTCCGTGGCGACGGCATGCGATGAAGACTGCGCATAGTAGTTATCCAGCTCAAACTCAGGCAGGGGCGAGTATCGCGCGTTGACCTTCTTCATTCGGCTCTTGTGAATGCGGGCCAGAACAATCACGGTCACTGCCAGTGTCAGGACAACTCCGACGAACGATTCGATTGCGAGAAGAACGAGTCCGTGCATGTGGGGGTCCCTCAGAAGCCCAAGCATATCCCGGCCTTGCCGGATTGTGACCGGGCAAGTGGAAGCGTCGGAGGCGGCAGTACCCGGCCCCCTTGGGTACTTCTGACCCGAAGGTTACGTACCCGAGGGGAGAGCCATCTCATCTGGAGTGACTTCCCAGCCAAGGCTCCGAATCGACAGGCTTTGGTGAGCACAAAGGTCCTGAGCTAAGGCATTGCGGCGCTATCTGAAGCGTAAATTTCCCAGTATCAATAGCTTGTCGGCGGAGGCGAGATTGGGCCGCCACCATCTAAGCGAGTCATTCCCCGCTGGTTTCGAGCTTATTTCTCACTTTTTCCATTCTGGTCATGGTTTGTTCGTACTCAAGAAGCGAAGAAATGGTCGACTGGAGTTGGTGAGCTGTTTCGGAGTTGTCCCTCAAGTATTCAGCGTAGGAAGG